>JAFATF010000645.1 GCA_019244045.1 Acidobacteriota bacterium | reverse complement strand
AGGGCAATAACGGGGGGTATGCGAACGACTGGCTGGTTGCCGATGTCAACAAAAACGAGATTGCCAGCCTCGAACTTGGATTGAAGAACGTGACTCTTCAGCGCCAGCGAGACGGGTACTTCGTGAGCTCGAACTTTCCTATTAGCGAGAAGCTCACGCGCGAGGAGACCGACTTCGATATTCACAACCCGAGCCTAAGCGCGAATGCACGACACACACGCTGGAAACAGCTGATGGCGGAGAACAAAGGAAGAATTGATCTACAATCGGCGGAAAAGTTCGAAAGCGACCATTACGATGCCTTCGACCAGAAGATAGAACCCGACGAACGTACCCTATGCGGCCATATTGATCTTTCGGCGCGCGGCTCTGAGCCCTGGCAGCCGCCTTTTGGAATAGCGGGAACAGTTCAAAACAAAGCTACCACAGCAGCTATGGCCCGGCAGATGTCATTCGTCGCCGCTGCCGGCCATGCCTGCGGGATCGACTTCAAGGCTGGAGCGCATCTGCAGTCGCATCCGGAATTTACCTGGCAAAAAGAGCTTCTCCGCGACATGGATTCCCAACCTTGGAGCGAATTCCGGGCCCCGAACTGACGCCTGGCGAGGCATTGCCGCATGCAATAAGGCGATGGCACAACCATGCGCGACACGCACGGCAGGCAGTTTCGAAAACTTTCCCCTTGGGTGCCGATAAGAATGTCCCAGCCGAGCTTGCTAAACCGGTCTTTTGAAGCGATCAGGCCGAGCAACTTCGAATCAGCAGTACGAGCACATTCTGTGACAAGGGAACGCAATCGGCCACTTCTGCCGCCGCAATCGACGACACAAATACTTGCGACAACCTTCACGGCCGGGGAGCGGGTGAGCTCGAAGATCGCTTTCAAAAACCCACTTCGCGAATGCTGGCCGGCCCGATCAAACAGGAACCTCCGGTTTGCGAGACTTGATCTCCCGCTATAAACTGGCTGGTTCCGAGGTGCGGGCTATGCTAGTGGTCATGCAGGCGCACGCCAGCCAAGAGCAGGTGCGGGCTGTTTGTAAGAAGATCGAATCTCTAGGTTATCGTGCCCACTCGATCCCTGGAGCGCAGCGCACGGCCATTGGCGTAACCGGCAACCGGGGCGAAGTTGAGCCTGGCACTTTGGAGGAAATGCCGGGTGTGCAGGAAGTCATTCGGGTAAGCAAGCCTTATAAGCTTGTAAGCCGCGATGTCAAAGAAGAGAACACAGTCATTTCCTTCCCGCAGACGGCCGCGACCTTCGGCGGGCCCGGGCTGGCCATCATTGCCGGGCCGTGTGCCATCGAGAGCCGCGAGCAAGCATTTGCCGTTGCCGAACTCGTGCAGCACTCTGGCGCGCAGTTTTTTCGGGGTGGCGCCTACAAGCCGCGCACCTCACCTTACTCCTTTCAAGGCTTGGGAGAGGAAGGCTTGCAGATCATGGCGGAGGTGCGTGAGAGGTTTGGACTGAAGATCGTCACCGAGGCCATTGATAACGAATCGCTCGAGCTGGTTGAGCAGTACGCCGACGTGATCCAGATCGGTGCCCGCAACATGCAGAATTTCTCGCTGCTCAAACGTGCCGGGCGTGCTAAAAAGCCGGTGATGGTGAAACGTGGCATGTCGGCCACTTTGGAAGAATTCCTAATGGCGGCCGAATACATCATGAGTGAAGGCAATTACAGCGTGATCTTGTGCGAGCGTGGAGTGCGAACCTTTGCCGACCACACCCGCAACACTCTGGATCTGAGCATCGTCCCCGCCGTGCAGCGGCTCAGCCACTTGCCGATTGTGGTCGATCCCAGCCACGGCACGGGCAAGCGCAACAAGGTGACTCCCCTGTCGCGTGCGGCCATCGCCGTGGGCGCCGATGGCTTGATTGTGGAAGTTCATCCCGACCCGGATCGGGCGCTGTCCGATGGCCTGCAGTCTCTCTATCCGGAACAGTTCGACACCTTAATGGCGCAAATTCGTCAAATCGCTCCTGTGGTGAACCGCATCGTTCCCGCGATTGGTAGCTCGCGGACTCCGCTTCAGGTAGGCGGCGCGAGCTCGAAAGTTCAGCCCGCCGCCGATTAAGGTGAGAAGAGTTCTCCTACTGGCCGTTTTCCTCCCACTCATCGGAGGACTGCTGTGGTGGTATTTCCGTCCGCGGGCGCTCCCCGATTATGGTCCGCTCTATCGCGAGTATGCCTACGTCAGCAACGGAAAGAGCAACACGGTCAGCGTCCTCGATATGACCCCGCGGCCCTTGCCGCGCTTTAACGTCGTCAGGACCATTCCGGTGGGAATCAATCCTACCGGGGTCACGGCCAATCCCCGAAAGAACGAAATTTACGTTGTCAACACCGATTCCAATAATGTCAGCATCATCGATGCCGAGCGTAATCAAGTCTCGGCTACCATTGGTGTGCATGGTCGACCTTACTTCGTCGATGTCGCTCCGGATGGACGGCGCGCTTACGTGGCCAACTCAGGCTCGCGGAATGTCTCGGTTATTGACCTAGATCGTCGGCAGGTCGTGGCCAACATCCGCGTCGGGGCGGCTCCGGGGTTGGCCCGTGTGGCGCCCGATGGCGCAAGCGTGGTAGTGAGCAATCGCAGCGATGACAACCTCTCGATTATCGATGCCGGCGGAGGTCGGGTTCGCGCCACCGTTCCGGTGTGCAAGCAGCCGGAAGACATTGCCATTCTCCCGGACAACAGCAAGGCTTTTATTGCCTGCGCCAGCAGCGGCCAAGTAGCCGCCGTGGATCTTAAGGAAGCCAAGTTGCTCGCTTTGCTCGATGTGGGCAAGACACCTGTTAACCTTGCTTTGAAACCTGACGGCGGCGAAATCGCCGTTGCCAATTTCGACTCCAATAACATTTCGATGATTGAGACCACCACCAACGAAGTAGGTAGCAGTTACCTGATTGGAACGCACCCGGCGCGCGGCGTGGTAAGCGCCGACAGCTCACGCCTGTACGTGTCGAACTTTGGATCGAATACAGTCGCCGTCTACGATATCGATAACGGTAAGGTGATCAGTTCGCTTCCTGTCGGGGATCATCCCGATGCCCTGGCCTTATCCGCGTCGGAAGATTACCTGCTGGTGGTTGATGCCGGTTCGGGAGACGTTGCCGTTATCGAGAAACGTCAGCCTACGAAATTGGAACCCGGCGAGTATGGCTTGTTGACGATTACTCAGGTTGGGCTGCAACCCAACAACATCGCGGTAAAGGCTTTCCGCTTGTCGAAGCCCGTAGCCCCCGCCCATTAATTGCCAGATAGGCGGCAGGGCAGGATGCGGCTCGAGCCGGCTCCCAGCACGTCATGCCACTGGTACAAAGCGTCGCCATATGAAGGGCCACGCAGAATTTATAGGCACCGGGCAGAGGTGATCGCCATTGCTTGCCGAGGCCCCATCTTCAAGGTGCGCTTGAAGCGGCGATAAGCTCAGCGAAAGGAACTTTCGGCAGGTGAACCGGGCCCAGGGATCCTCGTCGAGCTTGCCCACAACCTTATGTCGGATGCCGGTTGCCCGAACAACATCGCAGTTGACAGGCCATCGTCCAGGTTCTAACTGATCGTCGATGATGCTTTTCCCTATTCGAGTTCCCGACTCGGGTATGGCGAAGGCCTTCTCAAAGGTGATCAACTCTTCGCCCTTACCTGGCCAAGTTGACATCGGTGGTTCGGTCCCGGAGGCTTCCGGAGCGCGTACACTCGGGCGAGTTGCCCCTTGCAGTCAGGCCTCGCCGCTCTCCTAGCAGCTATTTTGATAAGCCGGCAGACTTGATGCAGAACCTGTCGAAGGCCGCCTTGAGCTGGCCGGCGATCTCGTCGGCCTCGCGATGCTCAATATCCCTGCGCTCCATCATGTAGACCAGTTGCCCATCCGCGAGTAATGCAATCGAAGGCGAAGATGGTGGGTAGCCCCGGAAATAAAAGCGAGCCCGCTCGGTGGCCTGCTGATCTTGGCCGGCAAACACGGTGATCATGCGGTCAGGCGGCGTACCATCTTCTAAGGCGATGCGAACTGCCGGACGCATTCGTCCGGCGGCGCACCCACAAACCGAATTGACTACCACCAGAGTGGTGCCCGGCGCAGAA
>JAFATF010000466.1 GCA_019244045.1 Acidobacteriota bacterium | reverse complement strand
GTAATTAGACTCATTACCAGAAAGCCATCCTGGGGGAAATCGTAGAAATGTCCAGGATGCACGAGCACACAGCACCCGCGTAAGATCTGGATCGCCAACTCCTCATCGGATTGAGTCCGGGGAACTCGTAAAACGGCATACCATCCTCCTTCCACGTCGAGTCGACGGCACGCCGGATGAGCGATAAGTTGGCGATCAAGTTCATCGAGATTCACCCGCATGCGGTTGAGCAAGACTGGTTGGATATTCTTTCTTTGTTCGAGGAACATTGAGGCGGCCAGCTGTACGGGAGCGCTGGGCGATAGGAACGTGTCCGTGATGATCTCGAGCCGAGCAACAGCTGCGGCGACCTGATCCTCTGGACCGCTGGTTATCATCCACGCCAGCTTCATTTGTGGCAGGCCGGAGACCTTGGATAAGCCGCTCAGCGTAAACGTGAGGACGTCGTGGTTGCTTGCGAAAGTAAGCCTAGCGGTGCCATCGTGAGGATAGTCGAGGAAAACCTCATCCACAACCAGCGCCAGGTTGTACTCGCGACAGAACAGATTGAAAGCCGAGCGGTCGTTGCGATGAGCAAAGGAGCCGGTGGGGTTATTGGGATGGACGACGAGCACAGCCCGGGTGCGGTGATTGATCGCCTGATAGAGAGAAGCAAAATCGATCTGCCACTGTTGATCATAAAAGAGAGAGTAAGGAACCAGCTTCACACCTGAGAGGTCGGCTAGAAAATCGAAGAGCGGATAACTGGGCTGGGGTACCAGGACCTCGTCCTCGGGGTTACAGAGGAGGTGAAAGATGTGGGAATAGGCTTCACTGGTACTGCTCGTGAGCACGATCTTGCTCGGGTCGACAGAGAATACGTCGTGCTGCTCACGATAATAGTTCGCGACTGCTTGGCGAGCAGCTAGCAGGCCGGTCGGTTGGGGATCATAGTCGAGTCCGGCAGCTTGCGTGAGCGCCGCCATGATGGCAGCTTGGTCGTAATTCAACCCGACTCGCGTGGGATTCGATGCTGTCAAGTCAAGAATCTGTTTGCCCGCATTAAGCATCTCACGTTGCGCGACAGAAAAGGGGTTTGGAGTCAGATTCCAACTCGTGCGCGCGGAGAACATACTCGCTCTGTCCATCATAAATGGTCGGGGAGGCATCGCGCGTGAATCGAGGTGGAATTCAGTCTGTGCAATTTCGCCGGCTCGCAGAACGTGCCGCGGTGAGTACTATCCTCAGACTCGTACAACCTACCCTCTCACGGTGCCCTCCAAGTTGGCGATAGTCCTTTCCATCCGAGCTGGGGGTACCCTGTGTTGAAGCATCTGTTGTCCCGCTGGCCGCTCATGCGGCAACTTCAGGGCGGCGGCGCGGACGGTACCGGTCCAGAAGCGATGAGTGATCGCACCCGTGATCTTCGCCCGAAAACTTTCGGTGCCCAGGTGGCGCGATCAATTTGTCCTTATTGCGGTGTCGGCTGCGCTCAGCTGGTCTTCCATAAAGACGGCAAGCTGATTTCAATCGAGGGCGATCCCGAATCTCCCATTTCACGCGGCCATCTGTGCCCGAAGGGAGCAGACACTTTCGAGCTTCACACGCATGCTGAGCGCCTCACTAAGGTTAAATACCGCCCGCCTTATGCGACCAGTTGGCAAGACATTGATCTGGAAACGGCCATGGACTGGGTTGCGGACCGAGTGTGGGACAGCCGTGAACGAACCTTTCAAGAGAAGAAGGACGGTGAGGTTCTCATGCAGACGACCGCGATCGCGCATCTAGGTGGCGCGACGCTCGATAATGAAGAGAATTACCTCATCAAAAAGCTCTTTTCGGCGGGCCTGGGTATGGTGTGTATCTCTAACCAGGCGCGAATATGACATAGCTCAACTGTGCCCGGTCTGGGCACTTCGTTGGGACGCGGCGGCGCCACCACCGCACAGCAGGACCTCAGCAACGCTGATGCAATCCTCATCATGGGGTCGTCCATGGCCGAGAACCACCCCGTGGGCTTTCAATGGGTGATTGAAGCACGCGAGAAGGGCGCGAAAATCATTCACGTTGACCCGCGGTTCACACGTACTTCGGCGATGGCCGACATCTGGGTGCCGCTGCGTGCCGGCAGCGACATCCTCTTCCTAGGCGCCCTGATCCATTACGTCATCGAGAACAATAGGGAATTTCGCGACTATGTCGTCAACTACACCAATGCGCCCATGATCCTGCGCGAAGACTTCCGCGACACGGAGGATCTGGATGGACTGTTTTCCGGCTGGGACGGAGAGAAGAAAAAATACGATCCCGAGAGTTGGCTTTACCGCGGATCACCCGTCAAAGCCGGCGACGACGACAATAAACCCGGACACGCCGAGTCCAGCGGCGGCCATGGCAAAGATCGCGGCGGAGAAGCACAGGATGCCGGCAAGTACCAGGAAGACCGCACGCTTCAGCATCCGCGCTGTGTGTTTCAGGTATTGCGTCGCCATTTCTCCCGCTACACTCCGGAAATCGTGGAGCGCTTTTGCGGCGTTTCGGAAGATGTGTTCCTGAAGGTCGCCGAAGTTTTCACTTCAGCTTCGGGTAAGGAGAAGACCGGCGCCATCTGTTACGCCGTCGGCTGGACCCAGCATTCCAAGGGCGTGCAGATCATCCGCACAGCGGCGATTCTGCAACTGCTGCTCGGCAATATCGGCCGACCTGGCGGCGGCATTCTCGCCTTGCGCGGGCATGCGTCCATACAAGGGTCGACCGATATTCCCACGCTTTACGACATACTGCCCGGATATCTGCCCATGCCTTCCTCCGAAGCAGACTCCAAAAAGCTCACCGGCTACATCGGCAAACATAGTTCCCGGACGGGTCTCTGGTCAGGTTTTGAAAAATATTTCGTCAGTCTCATGAAAGCTTATTACGGTGAGGCGGCGACGAGGGCGAACGACTGGGGCTTTGATTGGCTGCCCCGCATTACGGGCGATCACTCGCATTTCGGTTACTGGCTGGACATGGCTGATGGCCAGCTTGAGGGACTTTTTGTGATGGGCCAGAATCCGGCGGTGGGTGCGTCGAATGGCCGATTGCAACGCGCTGCAATGGCGCAATTGAAATGGCTGGTGGTGCGAGACATGGTTGAGACCGAGACCGCCTCCTTCTGGTACGACTCGCCGGAGGTCAAGCGCGGTGAGCTTTCGCCTTATACAATCGGGACTGAGGTTTTCCTATTCCCGGCGGCCGGAAGCGCAGAGAAAGCGGGTACATTTACCAACACCCAGCGCCTGTTGCAATACCGCAACCAGGCTGTCGACCCTCCGGGCGATGCCCGCAGTGAGGCCTGGTTTATGTACCACCTTGGCCGGCGTTTGAAAAAGAAAGCCGCCCAAGATTTCCGCTCTCGCAACCACGGTCTTCGCGCTCTAACCTGGGACTATCCCGTTCATGGAAAGCATGACGAGCCGCAAGTTGAAGACGTCCTGAAAGAAATCAACGGCTATGCGGTTCGCGATGGCAAGCAGCTTAAACACATCAAAGACTTGAAAGAAGATGGCTCAACTGCTTGCGGAGCATGGATTTACTGTGGCGTCTATCCAGAAGAGAAACGCAACCGTGCCAATGAGCGTCACCCCAACGATCTGCTTGGCCATGGCTGGGGCTTCGCCTGGCCGAACGACTGCCGCATTCTTTACAACCGCGCCTCGGCGCGACCCGATGGAACGCCTTGGAGCGAGCGAAAGAAGCTGGTCTGGTGGGACGAAGAAAAGAAAGAGTGGACAGGTCTCGATAACGCGGATTACGAGAAGCATGTTCCGCCCGACCGCCCGGCAAAAGTCCATGATGGGCACGGTACCGAGGCGCTCGGGGGGGCGCGACCCTTTACCCTACATCCCGATGGGGTGGGCTGGATTTGGGTCCCCAGTGGCCTGAAGGATGGGCCGCTACCCGCGCATTATGAGCCGCTGGAGTCGCTCATCAAAAACCCGCTCTACGCCCAGCAGGATAATCCAGCAGTTAACAAGCGGGCCCGGTCGGATAACCGCTACGCCAACTCACCTGGTGATCCGCGTTATCCCTATATCCTTTCGACCTACCGTCTGACTGAGCACCACACGGCGGGAGGCATGACGCGCACGCTTTCTCATTTAGCCGAACTGCAACCGGAGCTATTCATCGAAGTCTCGCCCGAGTTCTCCTCCGAAGTGGGTCTCAGACACGGCGAGTACGCCACCGTTACCACACCCCGTAGCACCATCGAAGCACGAGTGATGGTCACGCCGCGGATGAGACCACTTCAAATCGATGGCCGGGTCATTCACCAAGTCGGTTTACCCTATCACTGGGGATATCGCGGCCAAGTGACCGGTGATGTCGTTAATGACCTGCTGGTAATCAGCGAAGAACCTAACGTGCGCATCATGGAGACCAAGGCGCTGCTCTGTGATGTGCGGCCTGGGCGCCGGCCGTCGGGTGCGCAGGCCATCGAGAAACCACTTACGAAGGAGCGCTTGACATGAGCGTCACGGCGTTCCTGACCGACTCGACGTTGTGTATTGGTTGCAAGGCTTGCGAAGTGGCCTGCAAGGAATGGAATCATGTTAGCGAAGATGGTTACGATTGGAGTGGCTACTCGTATGACAACACTAGCGCGCTGGGAGCTTCCACCTGGAGGCATGTAAAATTTATCGAAGAGACGCCCGTCCCGGGCCTTGGCGGCAATGCCAGCGAGCAAACCTCCTGGGGCTTCTCCTCTGACGTATGCAAGCACTGCGAGGTTGCCGGGTGTCTCGAGGCTTGTCCTACGGGAGCAATCGTGAGAACCGAGTTTGGCGGCGTGTTCATTCAGCCCGATGTCTGCAATGGTTGTGCTTACTGCGTCGTGGCATGTCCGTTCGGAGTCGTCGCCAAGAACCACGGGGATGGGCGCGCGTTTAAGTGCACCTTCTGTTACGACCGCCAGAAAGTTGGTCTCGCTCCGGCTTGTGCCACGACCTGCCCCACCGAATCAATTAAGTTCGGCGAGATCAGCCAATTGCGTGGTGAGGCGCAACAACGTATACAAGTGCTTCGGCAACGTGGTCTTGAGGATGCAACGCTTTATGACGCAACTCACACCAGCGTCGGTGGCATTCATGCGATGTTCATTGTGAGGGGCGATGTTCGCGCCTACAATCTGCCCCCGAACCCGGAGGTGCCCACCCGGTACCTTAAGAAAGGTTGGATGTCGGCCGCCATTGCCGCCGGGCTTCTGCTCGGCGGAACTGTTTTGGCATTTCTCACCCAGCCAGCGACAGACGCGCGATGACCTGCGATCCCGCTCCACTCTCGAACCAACAGCCCTCTTCTGAAAGCGAAAGGCGTCTGCTTGACATCCGCCAGCAGGCACAATTGAATGGCCATTTGAAGGCACCGGGCGTACGCCCGATTGGTGCTCCCTTCCCCACGGCCTCGACGGAAACCGGGTATTACGGCCTGCCTTTGCTGAAGCCGCCCCAGTGGAGCCGCGAGATTCCTCTCTATTTTTTTGTGGGCGGGACGGCGGGGGCAGCGGCCGTCGTCGGAGCAATCGCCCACTTCACGGGCGCCAGCCGTAAGTTGGTGCGTGATGCCCGCTGGATTGCCGCCGCCGGTGCCATCCTCTCGCCTGCCCTCCTGATCGCCGACCTGGGCCGGCCGGGACGCTTCCTCTCCATGCTGCGTGTTTTTAAACCGCAGAGCCCGATGTCGATCGGTTCGTGGACTCTGCTTGCCTTCGGGGGAGCCGCAAGTGCTACGGCCTTCGCTGGCGCATTGCGTGAACGTTATGGCTCATCATTTTCCGTCTCCGTTATGGAGAACGCTGCTAGTGGAGCGTCAATTCCGTTTGGCTTGGGGCTGGCCTGCTACACAGGCGTTCTCATCGGAGCGACTGCTATCCCCGTATGGAACGAGAGCGTCGGCCATTTACCGATGCACTTCGCCGCCTCGGGCTTGGCAGCGGCTGTGGGCGGGCTCGAATTGCTCGGCCATACTAACAATCGAGCTCTTCAGGCCTTGGGCTTGGGGGCAGCGCTGTTTGAATTTTGGGAAGGAATCCGGATTGAGAGCCGAACTCAAGCAGAATTATATCCGCTCAAACATGGCCAGAGCGGCAGGATGACGCGCATCGGGAGTTTGCTCTCGGGCCCGATTCCCACCGGGTTGCGCATCTTCAGCAAGTTCAGCCGGCCACGTCGCCATAGATGGTTGCGCCGCTCGGCGGCCATCTCCTCTCTCGCAGGCTCACTTCTTACGCGCATTGCGTGGCTCGAAGCGGGACGCGCGTCGGCTCACGATTGGCGTCGACCGCTCGAAATTCCACGCCAGGCGAAGAGCTGAGGGCACAAGCAAGTCTCAAGTCCGACCAAGCAGAGAGAACTCTATATAGAGAAAACTCTATTTAAAGAACAACGCCGCCTTTAATTAGGTCCTGAATGCTTCCTTATTGACCACGTAGGGCATTTTGGTCAGGTCGCCGCCGTAGTTGTCCTCCAACACATCAATCAGGCCTTGCACGCACCGCCCGGCCATCCCTTTGTTGGGATCAGAAGACAGGCGAGTGGTACGGGCAGCGCTGGCGAAATGAGGATACAAGCGGCAACGGTCGGCAATAGCTGGATCGCGCAAGGGTGAATCAGCGGGTAAGGGCTCTTTTTCGTACACGTCGAGAGCTGCACCGGCGATCCAATTTTCCCGCAGGGCGCGAGCGAGTGCTCGTTCATCGACGACCGGCCCGCGAGAGGTGTTGATCAGAAAGGCGGTCGACTTCATCCCGCGCAAGGTCTGCTCGTTGATGAGGTGAAAGGTGGGGCTTGCTGTCTCCCCTTCTCGCAGTAGGGGTACATGGATGCTGATAAAATCGGCGTTCCTCAAAGCGTCGTCAAGATCAACATACTTGATGGCCGTCTTCTCCCTCGAAAGGCCACGGGCCCAGCGCAGATCCTTGATCTCTTGAACGGCTTTGATGTACGGGTGGTTCTGGCAAACGGGATCGTAGCAGAGGATATCCATGTCGAAGCCGAGGCACTTTTTAATCATGGCCAGACCAATACGCCCCGTACCAATGATGGCGAGGGTCTTTCCAGTAACTTCGTCCCCTAAGAACGGCAAGTACGGATGCCAGTAGCCCCAGTTGTTGTCCCGGGTCAGATGCTCAGCGCTCCACACCTTGCGCGCCAGGACGCCCAGGAGGAAACATGCGAATTCCGCGGTAGCTTCGGTCAGCACATCGGCAGTGTTGGTAAATGGGATTTTGTAGCGATTGGCATCGGCACGGTTGATATTGTCAAATCCGACGGCATATTGGGCGACGACCCGTAAACTGCCTTTTCCCGCTTCGAACAGCTCGGCATCTACCTCATCGCGGAGCGTGGTAATTAATCCATCGATGCCCGCTTTTATCTTCTCAATGATCAGCTCCTTGGGTGGAGCATCGGGTTTGGAATAAAGCTCGACCTCATAGCCGCGTTTGCGCAATAAGTC
>JAFATF010000341.1 GCA_019244045.1 Acidobacteriota bacterium | reverse complement strand
CCTAACAGGTTGCTGAAAAACGACTCCTAATCCACAGGCCACTGTGATACGAGAAGGCATGGAGTGTCCTGAAAGACGTGCTGTTCTAGCAGGTGTAAGTCCTGCCCGGGTAAGCGCCGGAGCGCCCGGTAGCAGACTCCAGCCGGGAGGAGAGATCCAACCGAGCCAGGCGGAGTGTCAAAAGCCCTTGCAAAAGAGGGAAGCAACCCAACGGGCCGCAACAATCAGTGAACGTAATAGCCCCGACATTCGTCAGCCGAAAGGTGTTTGGGAGGGCCGAGCCGCTAAATGTCACGTGCGAAGGCAACAGACAACATCCTTGGACTGGAACGGATGTTGGACCTCCCCGGGGTCGTAGGCGGCGGCACGATGAGACAGAACAGCACGGAACAGGAGAGACCCTACCTGGCAGCCTAGTCAGGCAAAGACCGGACGTATAAGGCCGGATGGCTGAAAGCGCACGGAGCCGGGAGGGAGTCCGAGAGGTCCACAGTACCAACGAAGGCGTGTATGACAACGCGCTGGAGGGAAGGGGCCTTGCTTTGATCACGCTTACTAGGAGGTAAGTGCGAGGGCATGCCGGAAACGGCCAACACCCCCAAAGACAAAGTACGACAACTCCAACGTAAGCTATATGTGTGTGCCAAGCGGAGTAAGACACGGCGCTTCCACGCGCTCTACGACCGGATCTACAGGAGTGACGTCTTGTGGGAAGCATGGAGGCGAGTGCGCAGCAACCGCGGAGCAGCTGGGATTGATGGCGAAACCCTCCAGGCTATCGAACAACGAGGCGTGGGCGAGTTTCTGGCGGAGATCGAGGCGGATCTGCGGGCAGGTCGATATCGTCCGTTTCCGGTGAAACGGCGATACATACCGAAAGCAGATGGGAAGCAGCGGCCATTAGGGATACCGACGGTACGGGATCGAGTGGTGCAGATGGCGGCAAAAATCGTGATCGAGCCGATCTTTGAAGCGGATTTCCAACCCTGCAGTTATGGATTTCGGCCGAAGAAAAGCGCGACTGAGGCACTGGAAGCAATACGCCTAGCCGGCAACCAGGGCCATAACTTTGTCGTAGATGCAGACATTCAAGCCTACTTTGACAGCATTCAGCGGGAGCTTTTGATCGAGCTGGTCAAGGAGCGAATCTCGGACCGGAGGGTGCTGAAGTTAATTCGCCAATGGTTGGAAGCCGGAGTGATGGAGGAGGGGACGGTGAGAGAGACGCTGGCGGGGACCCCGCAAGGCGGAGTAATCTCACCGTTGCTGGCCAACATCTACCTGAACCAATTGGATCGGGTCTGGGCGGCGCGGGGTAGCCAACTGGGAATACTGATCCGGTATGCCGACGATTACGTGGCCATGTGCCGAACGGAGTCTGCGGCTAGGGAGGCGCTCCGACGCATCGAGTGGGTGATGAACCGACTCGGACTAAAGCTGCACCCAGCGAAGACGCAGCTGGTGAACTTGAGGCGCGGCAAGGGGAGCTTCATATTCCTGGGATGCACGATTCGGAAGAAGCGGAGCATTCAGCGTAACCCCCGCCTGCATTTTATGCAGCGGTGGCCTAGCCCAAAGGCGATGAAGAAACTCCGAGAACGAGTGCGAGAACTCACCAGCAAACGGCAAAGCGGGAAAGACGTGAAGCAGTTGATCATGGAACTGAATCCCGTACTTCGCGGCTGGGGGCAATACTTCCGGAAGGGAAATAGCGACCGGGAGTTCCACAAAATGGATTACTTCGTGGTGAAGTGCGTTCAGCGCTGGCAGCATCGGCGCGGTGGACAACGACCCACGAAGAGGCCTCCTATTACCACCAATCAGCTCTACGGCCTGGGCCTGCATCGGCTGATGGGCACTGTGCGCTACCCTGCGCAAGCCACACCCAGAAGATCATCGGTAAGCCGTGTGCCGGAAAACGGCGCGCACGGTTTGAAAGGGGATGCCATGGAACCGGGTCAGCGTCGCTGACACCGCGCCATCATCTACCAATGCGAGGAGCCGATCAGCAGCAGAATCACATCTTCAGTTATTTGTCCCCGGAGGAGCGAGTACGGAAAGATCATCCGCTGCGCACGATCCGGGCCATGGTGGACGAGGTGCTCAAGCGGTTGTCGCCACGATTGGACGCGATGTACGCCAAGGTGGGCCGGCCGTCGATTCCGCCCGAACAACTGCTGCGAGCACAGTTGCTGCAAATGCTGTACTCGATCCGCAGCGAACGGCTGCTGATGGAAGAGATCGACTACAATATGCTCTTTCGTTGGTTTATCGGCTTGAACTTGGACGACGAGGTGTGGGACGCGACGGTGTTCACCAAGAATCGCGACCGATTGCTGGAAGCCGACGTGGCCAAGGAGTTTCTGGCGCATGTCGTGGAGCAAGCGCGAGCCAAAGGCTTGACCTCGGACGAGCACTTTACCGTCGACGGCACGCTGCTGGAGGCCTGGGCGGGAGCCAAGAGTTTTCAATCGAAGGAGAAGAAGCAACCGCCGCCAGATGATCCCGGCAATCCCACGGTGAACTTTCGCGGCGAGAAGCGGTCGAATGAGACACACGCGTCGAAGACCGATGCGGAGTCGCTGCTGGCGCGCAAGGGCCAAGGCAAGGAGTCGAAGTTGAGTTACTGCGGGAACCTGCTGGTGGAGAATCGCAACGGACTGATCGTGAGTACGGAAGTGTTTCAAGCCAACGGGACGGCGGAACGCGATGCCGCGCTGGTGATGCTGGAGAAACTTCCCGGCAGGCAACCGGTGACGGTGGGCGGAGACCAAGGGTTCGACACGCGGGACTTCGTGAAAGAGTGTCGCAACCTGCGAGTGACGCCACATGTGGCGCAGAACCACGAACGTCGTGGCGGCAGCGCGATTGATGGTCGCACCACGCGGCACGTGGGCTACGCGGTGAGTCAAAGAAAGCGGAAGCGAATCGAAGAATGTTTTGGCTGGTTGAAGACGATTGCACTGATGCGGAAGGTGCGGCATCGCGGAGTGTGCCGGGTGGATTGGATTTTCACCTTCGCCTGCGCGGCCTACAATCTGGTGCGCATGCGCAATCTGACCGCCCCTGTTCCGGCGGTGTAAGTCGCGGCGGAAGTGTGCCCGACAGAGCCTAGATTGAGACTCCGAGACACCCCCAACACTGGAAATCAGACCGTTCGACATCGCGAAAAATGAACGACAGCAAGAAAAACACGCTACGAATCAATTTTTCCGTAGCCTGCTAAGAGATCCGGCAAGGGATGGCATCCTCCTACGCGTGTGTAGCACGTAATCATTTCTTCGCTAAGTGACGGATGTATGCAACTAACTGCTGAATCTGATCGGGTTTCAGGTTCTGCGCAAATCCGGGCATCTTGTTTCGGCCCTGAGCGATCAGGTCGGCAATCTCCGCGTCAGATTTCGATTGCGTCTCGCGAGACCTGAGGTCCTTGGCCTCGAGCGCCTTGCCGGAAGGCGTATTTCCGCTGCCATCCTCGGCATGACACAGAGCACAGTTGGACTTGAAAAGGCGGATACCGTCGTTCTGGGCGGCAAGCCAGGAAGGACAAAGGGCGAGCAGCAAAATCGCGAGGTGACGTACTCCTGCATTCATCGCTTTCTCCTCTCTAGGGCGGCCAACACTCTATCAGAAGAGAAGGCTAACCAAATAAACGCACAGAATTCTTGCCCCACGCTTCTCACGCTGTGCCCTCACAGGTTTGTGGGCACAACATTGATCCGAGGAGAGCCTGTCAAGGCGAGATCAAGTTTTGCTGCGGTTACAAGGAAAGGTCGAAGCAATAGCCCGTGCTCTGAAGCCGGCTGGTCGCAGAAGAACTGATGCCAACGTTTGCGATTCGCCTGCAAAAAGCGCCGCGCGCTCGCCAACAGAATATCGTGAGGGGACCCGCGCGGAACCGTCCTGTGTCGCCAGATTGTTGGCCTCTTCGTCGAAGTGGATGAGCGCTCGAGCAATGGGGAGCGACTCCGGTGCAGGCGCGAATTTTGGTCCCTCTTGGCTCGCTAACCTCCGGCTGGGTCAGGGAGGTATGGCCTTCCAGCTTGAACTACCTTCTAAAGGCGCTTAGTTTGGATGGCGCCTAGCGGCGAGTCGAACATGGCAATCGAATGGCCGAAGGTCGGGCCCGCGGTGGCCGCCATGAGGGTAAGCTTTGGATGATCTCTAGTCCTCGTTGCTGAAACGCAAGTCTACCTTCTGCCACGCACCGACCACCTGGGTGCACTGAACACGCGTAGCGTGTCCGCCTCGTAAGCGGGTCTAGCGAATGGCTGTCAAGCACATTAGCGCCTTAGCGTCGGTCTCTGCTTGCCTGTAGGGCCAAGAAGGACCCGGCTTGCGATGTGGGCCAAAAGGGTGCCCGCTTGCCTTATTGCCTTGCGAAACTCTGGTTTTACAGACGATTTCAGGGCATACTAGGCACAGGACGCCCGGCACTTACTTTCGCGTCCGAGGGCCTCAATGGGGGATCAGACTTCGAAGCTACAGCCGAGCGCATTCGAGCTGCCCGCACCGTACGACCGGAGACAGCGCCAAAAAATGGTTCTGGCGCTTATGCTGGTGGTAGTCGCCATGGGCGTTTTCATCATTCGAGATTGGCACAACCTGTTTGGCTCCAACGATGCTGCCATGGCCGACTGGGACTTCAGCGACAGTGATCGCCCCTCAGCACATCCACGGAAGCGCACCTTGCCGCCCGCACAGGCGGGCAAGAGCAAAGCCCCGCTTGCGACCAATTCGCACGCCGCCGAGGCGGCGCCCGCAACGCCACCTCCGCCTGCGGTCGTAACCCGGACTACCCTTCCCCCTCTAGAGGTTGAGGTGGTTGCCGGAGACGGGCGCCACACGCTACAGGCGGGTAACAGCCCGATTCGGCTGGAACTGCCCAATTCCACCTCAACTGCGGCGCCAGATCTGGCACCGCAGGTCTCGACGACAGTGCAACCGCTGCGCAATGCCGGCGAACGCGTACGCCTGTCGGCCGACACCAGTCACGTCTTGCAGCGCCCCGTACAGCCCTCTTACCCCATGCTGGCGCGCCAGATGAAAGTACAGGGGGCGGTAATTCTCGACGCTCTGATTGGCGTTGATGGAGGTATCCAGGACCTGAAAGTCGTAAGCGGGCCGGCGATTCTGGCCACGGCTGCGCAAGAAGCTGTCCGCCAATGGCGATTCAAGCCTTATCTGCAGAATGGGGTTCCAGTCGAAACCGAGGCAAAGATCACTGTCAATTTCACGATCTCAACGCTTTGAGTCTAGTGCGACGAGGACGTCATGTTTGAGCACAAGCCAACGCGGGCGATCTGTGCGCTTGTCGGCCTCCTGGTGGCGATCATCGCATTGCGACGCGCGCCAGCTATGACTTATGAATTGACAGGCAAGATGGGATTTTCGATTTTCAGCAATGATTTCCGCGAGGGCGCCGACATACCCCAAAGGTTCACCTGTGAGGGCGTCGACAGCTCACCCGAGCTTTCCTGGACTGATCCTCCCGCAGGTACGCGGAGTTTAGCCCTGATCATGCAGGATCCTGATGCTCCAGGCGGCACCTTTACGCATTGGCTACTATTCGATTTGCCGCCAGACGCCCGAAAGCTCGAGGCCAACGTAAGCAAAGTCGACGAGCTTCCAAACGGGGCGCGCCAGGGGAAAAATGGGTTCAGGAAAATCGGCTATGGAGGACCGTGCCCACCTCCCGGGAAGCCGCACCGTTACTTCTTTAAGCTGCATGCTCTAGACAAAAGGCTGGATCTCGGACCTGGGGCCAGCAAGGACGATTTGGAGCGTGCCATGCAAGGGCACACGCTCGGGAAGACTGAGATCATGGGGAAATACGCTCGATGACCCTCTGTCGACACCGCACCCGTTGAAAAGCAAAAAACGATCTGGTGAAGAGTTGCGGCTGGAGAGAACGGCCGCCGAAATCACAGCCGGGTGATAAAGCGGGAGCGAGGCCCTCGTCTGCGCTCAATACGCTCCTCGTCGCCCTAGTCGCTCCAAAATGACGAGCGCCCCGGAACTCTTACGAGTCACGGGACGCCCGGGCAGCCCTCCCCCAGAACTGCTCAAGGAAGAGAGTAAGTTCAACGGCGTTTTTTGAGAATGGCACTTCCGTGCCAGAGAAGGACACGAACGTGCCATTCGGGAAAAGGAGCAAATGCTTGGGTTTAACTTAAAAGGATCGGAATTTTGCCAGCGATATGAAACCTCAGCTCGTCGGGGCGCAACCAAATGGCATACCACGCAAGAGCAGCTGAGGTGCTCTATGGCGAGAGAGGCGAAAGGTTGGGAAGCGCTGTGCTATGCCGCTGCGGCCGAGAAGGATCCGGAAAGGTTGCAGGAAATCATTGTAGAACTCAACGTGCTCCTGGATACCCGTCAGGAGGAACTCGAGAAACGACGCACTATGGATCGAGTACCGGCGCCGCCCCTGGGAATTGGCCGCTGGCATAATTAAGTTCGAGGAAAAGCGTCGGCGCGACTGAATCGGGTGAATGCGAGCAAGCGTCTGACCGAATCTCCGCAACAAAGCGGGCTTCGAATCCTTAGTAATCAACCCAAAAGGTCCTGTCCGCCCGGTTCGTTCTAATGTAACTTGAGAGCATTTCGGGTTGGACATACGCTTGAGCAATGCGCCCACATGCACTGGCGTTTTCGGTTCGTGAAGAGTTCGGTGCGCAGCTGAACCAATCGCTTCCGAGTGCCCTCGGTGAGGTTTACTTCTGCAAGAACATTTTTTTCGCCATTCAAACAATCACACGCAAACTTTTCATCTCTCGCTGCCCGATTGACACCAAGACCTGGAGGCGAAGTTCCTACTCTAACTCGAGGCGACCTGGAACGGGAACCCGGCCTCGGGCGCGTCCGATAACTTATCTGGCAGCGCCCCTGTAGTGCGCGATGTCATGCCGGACTATCCGCAAACCGGCACTACGGGAGGATGCGGCTCTTGCGCATTGATTGCAGACGCAATTATTCGAAATGGCAAGAACCTTGGAAAAAAATCTTGATTACGGAACTTTCCCAGGGTGTAGGGCGGGGCTAATCAAACATGGACACGAACAACTTATCAGGCAGGCGACAATCCTTTATGCGGCAGAGGTCATGGCGCATAAAACTTCAGGGGTCGTTGCTTGCCCTTGTAAAGCTCGAGGATGGAA
>JAFATF010000333.1 GCA_019244045.1 Acidobacteriota bacterium | reverse complement strand
GCCAGATGTATTACTCATGGACGAACCGACGAACCATCTCGACATCGAATCCATCATCTGGCTGGAGCAGTTCCTCAAGTCATTTCCTGGCGCGTTGCTGATGACTTCGCATGACCGCGAGTTCATGAATCGTCTGGTCTCAAAGATTGCAGAGATTGATGGCGGCGAAATCATCACCTACTCGGGTGACTACGACTTCTACGAGCACGAAAGGGCGGTCCGAGAGACTAACCGGCAGGCAGCGTTCGCCCGGCAGCAGTCCATGCTTGCCAAGGAGCAGCGCTTCATTTTCAGGACGCACGCCGCCAAAGTGGCTCAGGTGCAGAGCCGGATCAAGACCTTGGACAAGAGCGAGAAGATCGAACTGCCGAACAAACGCCAAGTGGTGAAGTGTGAGTTTCGTCTACCCCCACGATCCGGCGAACAGGTTGCTTGAGAACCTGCACAAGAGTTTCGGCCGCGTGTTATTTACGAAGGGTTCAATCTCACCATCCACCGCGGAGAACGCTGGGCCGTCGTGGGAAGGAACGGCGCAGGGCAAGCTCATGGCAGCCGATGGCCGAAAAATAGGAAGAAATGAGCCTTGCCCATGCAAGAGCGGCAAGAAGTTCAAGCGCTGTTGCGGTCGTTAAAATCAGCTCGTACCCGGAGAACTTGGAAAACGCGGGAGACGGAACGTTCCCTAATTCGTATGCTTGGCAGAACTGGGGACACACAGAACCTTTCCGCGTGCCGCCTCGTTAACCTTCATCACGCGAATTAGCGTCGGCGAGTCAGTCCCTTTGCCGAGGCCTCGGACCCAGGTGGTTCACGGAACGGTTCCACAACAATGCGCTCGTAACACACTTCCAGAACGGTCAGGTGTTCTGTACCGCCCGGCATGTGAAGGACTACGCTGTCACCCGCTGTCGACTTCATCAACGCGCGCCCTAGAGGGGACACCCAACTGATGTGGTTGCGGTTGAGATCGATCTCGTCGGTGCCCACGATACTCGCCACTCGCTCGGCTCCCGCGGCATTGGCATAGCGCACGGTCGCTCCGAAGAATGCCCTCGTCGCCGCCTGCCCGGCTCTCGGAGCTTCCGGGTCCACCACTTCCGCAGCTTCGATTCGCTTGGTGAGAAAGCGAATCCGCCCATCGATCTGCCGCAGCCGCCGCTTGCCGTACCGATAGTCGGCGTTGTCACTGCGATCGCCATTACTGGCAGCCCACGCCACCACCTCCGTCACCGCCGGTCGTTCCCTGGTGAGCAGATACCGGTGCTCATCTTTGAGACGCTGGAGCCCGCTCGGCGTTATGTAGTTCTTGCCGGGCGTCGCGGGCTCGTCCCCTTGTGGTTTTCTCGCACGCTCTTTTCGCATCTCGTAGGAAATAGTTCTTTGCAGTATCTATCGTAATCTGGAAGTGATCCGCGTAATTCTAAACTTGCATTTGCGCTCGAATAACGGACGATTCTGCTCAGGGCGCCCTAAGCGAGTGCGCAACTCCTTGCTCCCAATGCTGGAGCATGCGATTGCCTACCTCGATAAATTCTCCGTGAGCTTTGATGTAGGCGCGCACTTCTTTTGAAGTATCCGCAATTGCGGCAGCAATGCGCTCGAGTATCTGCCGCACGCGGGCTGGAGTGGCTCCCATCCGCGTCTCGCCAAGTCGCTGCAATTCCTTCGCGCTCGCCCATTTCGTCGTGCCGTTCAGGGTGAGTGCCATGCTGTCCTTCGGCAGATAGACGGAGGTGGTCACAAGATCATAGACGGGTGCGAGTCTCGCTTCGCCCTGAACGTCGTCGTAAACAATCCCGAAGTTTTTGAGATGCGCGTCGCCATTGCGAAGCGCACAATTCAACACAATCAGGGTAAATAGCTTTTCCATGTCCTCGCCCAGATGTGTCGAGTTTGCAAACTGCCCGAAGCGCTTCATTACTGAGGTCTCGTAGCTGCCACGATATTTCTCGTCGGTCCTGCGGCCGTTCAGCACGCAGAAGTCCTCACATCCGCGATAGGTCCCGTCCATGCGCAGATCGAAACGGTCAATGACAAGCGCCATACCGTCCTCGGCCAAGCGGTACGGAGGCACGTCGAGTCCGTATTTGCGCGCCACAGTGAGACAAAAAAACTCGTTGGCCGCCAGTTGCGAATATCCGTTGGCCTCCCATAACTTCACGATGTGGGTCGCGCCCTTGTAGCTCTGCGAGAGACGGTGTCCTGTATGCTCCATCTCGGCGAAAGCTTTTTCGTCGCGCACGAGAATCTTGGGCTGCACGCCGCTGATCCCGGAGAAAGCCGCGAATTTCTCTAGCAGATAGCGAAAGAGGTCACCGCCGCGCCCGCGTTCGAGAATCTCGTCCACGGACTGGAAGGGTACGTCTTCGTGCAGATGGTCCTTGTCGCCGGTGTAACGGATGCGTCCGACCTGCGATCGGCCGACAATCGACAGCAAGTCGAACTCGTCGAAGGTGCCAGTGGCTTTCGCAAAGGCAAGGCGGAGCCGCTCCCGCAGTACGCCTTCGGGCAAGTTCATCTCGAAAACCGGAAGAAGGCCGAAAGGCACGCTCCACGACTCAAGCCGCGAAGGCATCGACACCGAAACTGCGCGAGCGAACGGAACTCCGGCAAGGTAAGCGAACGTGCTACCCCGCTCGCCGTGACGATCAAGTAGTCCAGCCTCAGCGGCGTCGGTCCAGACCTTGATCATCCCGCGCCTCTTCCATGAGTTCGTCAAGCGTCGGCCGGCGGGCACTCGCCTCCTGGAGCTTCAACTCCAGCCCCAGCGCCGTGACAATATTGTTGATCTTGGAATATCCGAGTTCGCCCAGGCGTCCGTTCTCGAGGGCGTCAAGCGTGGAGAGTCCGACCTTGGCTTTTCTGGCTAGCACGGGCTGCGTCAGACCGAGCGTTTTCCGCTTGGTGGCAATCTGCTCGCCTAATAAGGACAAGGGCAACATTGACCCAGTATACAAGGTTAATCATTGCTTATAACCAAAAAAACTACTATATTGTGTTTTTTTACGCGCTGGGAGGAGCCTAACACTTAGCACTCGCGCATCAATCTGTGCAAGTTCTTCGCAGCCAGTTTCCTCAACTTCCCTAAGGACTTATCCTGTCGGAATCCGATGCGAAGGATCTTATTTGTTTACTGTGATTTACAAGACACACACATCTGATTTTCAGTCCGCTGCGTCTGCCAGTTCCGCCGTTCCGCCATCCCGGCACTTCGTTGAAAGTGCTTGTTTCTAAGGCCGTTTCTGCGCTAAGTCAAGTGGGTGCCCAAGGCAACGAATGGTGAAACTGTGCAACAAAATGTCGAAGTATTCGATGATTTCCCCAGCTTCGAGCCCCTGCCTTTGAAGTGCTTTTACCGCGATTCTCGGGCTCAGAGTCCATCGCCAAGTCAAAAGAGCACCGTACGAGATCTTACCACTCATCAGAGCTGCGACTTTGATTTCACGCAAGCCCACAACTTCCCCTTTGAAAGAATAGCACCAGTACGACGAAACATAGCTATGCGAAGCCCGACCGAGTGTATTGCGCAATGGCTCTCCTCAATATCCTCGAAGAGCCGGCCGCCTCAACACTTTAGCTTAGACCTTCGGGAAAACTCGGAATGTTACTGAGATGAGTTTCTGATTACAAGTAAGAATCGATGCTGATCCATCGGCAGCGCTGGAACGGAAGACTATAGTGAACGACTTGCTAGCAACGTCGAGCGTCATCGCCACGAGCTCCTGGTCCACTGTTACGGCGTGCTCGGCTCCTTGCCGGACGCCGAAGATGCGGTGCAGGAGATGTTGCTTCGCGCCTGGCGGTATCGCGACAGCGTGAAGGAGGGCGCGCCGCTGCGCCCCTGGCTCTACCGCGTAGCCACGAACGCCTGCCTCGATGCGTTTGCGCGCGATGAGCGGCGTGCGGTTCTCGCGGCCCGGGCCGCGGCGGACGATGAATGGGCTGGACACCCGGATGATGTCGCTTGGCTGGGGCCGATTTCGAACTCAGTACTAGAATCAACGACCCCCCGCGTAGACGCCGGAGGCGTTGACGCTGACGCGGGAAACTATTGAGATCGCCTTTTTCACGGTAATCCAGCTCCTCACACCGCAGCAGCAGGCCGCCTTGATTCTGTGCGACGTGCTGGACTGGTCCGTCAAGGACGCCGCCGACCTGCTCGACCTCAGCGTCCCAGCCGTAAACAGCGTATGCAGCGCGCGCGGGTCCGGCTCCGCGAGCGTCTGCCGTCCGGCAAGCCACCATGGTCCCCCACCGTGGATGCCAGCGCGGCCGAGCGCGACCTGCTAAAGAAATACGTCGAGGCGAGCGAAGCGGGTGGACATTCGCGCCTTCGAATCAATCATCCGTGAGGACGCGAATTTCCGCATGCCGCCAGAACCGGGCATGGCCGCGGGCCGTGAAGCGATGTTCAAGCTATGGATCGAAGGCCGATTCGGCTCCGAACGATTTGGTCGCCTTAGCTGCGTTGTGACCGACGCCAACCTGCAGCCAGCGGTCGCCTGTTATAGATGCCAGCTCGGCGAGTCCGCCTGGCGGGCCCTGGCGCTGGATGTTCTTCGAATCGAGGACGGCATGATTACCGAGATCGTGGTATTCATGGCATCAAATTTTCCGGCGTTCGGGCTCCCGCTAATCATGGACGAAGCGCCGGAGATGAACCAATGTCACTGATCTACTCGATGGCGGCTTTGCCTAATAAATCCGAAAGCGTCCCTATTTTACTGGACACCTGATGGATTACTGGCGAACGTGTGCCGCAGGCAAATCCATGAGAATTTCTTAAATATTCGCGTTCTTGCAGTTCTCAAACCACTCGCGTGCGCCGCAGGTCGACTCACTGGCGTAGCTTTGACTGAAGACCCGCCCGGTTCTTTTGAGAACTTCCACAGAAGTTGCAGGGCGGCTCGTGCGGTTTCATTTAGGAAAACATAGCTTGGAGCACCGTGCTCGCTGCGGAGAATGACCTTTCTCTCTGGTGTGAAGCGACCCAGAACTAACACCACC
>JAFATF010000622.1 GCA_019244045.1 Acidobacteriota bacterium | reverse complement strand
GCCTGAAGCCCCTAGAACCTCAACCGTAAACGGTTCTGATCTCTCTCGGCCGCGCCGTTAATGGCGTGATCAACTGACATTGCGGCTCAGTTCAACAACTCACAGTCATTTCGGTTGCAACCAGCAGCTATATGTTCCGACCATTCTGCGACAGAGTCGAATCGCAGATCTCGTTTTTGGCTACGCAAGCTCGCGTATCCGGCGAACGGTAGCCCTGGGATGCTGAGACCGGCCGAGGCGCAGTATGGGCCAGGAAAACGAGATCACGGCGTTGCCTCGTGACAGGCTCGGCATTGAGGCGAGGAGACGCTGCATTGTTTTGAAATTCCGGTGAGGTCCTGGGGTGCCAACCCTCCCCAAGGGGCGCGAGCAGGTGTTACCTATCAGGTCGGCCAAGCGGAGGAGCTTGGGCAACGCGAGCCGATCTATAAAGCTGCGGAAGAAATCAAGGACGTCTACGAAAATGCATTTCATTGGGAATAGGCGGTCCTAAGCAGAACTCGCTACCGCGGCGCTATTGCAGTTTCGCGTACTCGGCTTTGGCTTGTTTCAGGATAGGGATGTCGGGATCAGCGTCTTTCCACAGGGCGAAGAAATCCTGGTAAGCAGTGCGAGCGCCAGTGTTGTCGTGCTGGGCGCTGAGCGCTCGCGCGAGTCCGAGCTGAGCGAGAGGGTAGTAGAAGTTGAAGGGCGACTCGGTGTGGCGGGCCAGGAATATTTTGAACTCCCGCATGGCAGCGGCAGATTCGTCGGCGGCCAGGTATGCCTCAGCGCGCAGCACATGGGTGCTGAAATACTTGCCGTCCTCATATTGTTGGGCGGGAACAAGTGTCTGGATGGCGGTTGAGGCTTTTCCCCGCCGTAACGCCAGCTGAGCCTGTACGCGAGCAAAGACGACGTTCTGCAGAACCGTATCGTCGGGCCGCAAGCGGCGCGCCTCGGTCATCAAAGCTTCGGCTTCCCGATCCAATCCAGCGGCCGCTGCGGTGTCGGCCACCTCTGCTAAAAAGCTCGGATCGCCCGATAACCTGACCAGGGCATCTATTTCATGTGCGGCGGAGGAGTATCCAAACTCGGCTTCGGCCGTGGCTTCCTGCAATAGCTGGTCGGCAGCATAGTCGGGCAGGCCCAAGCCTTTGGCCTTCTCGGCTGTGCGCTCTCGCAGCTCCCGGAACCGGCCAACCTGTCCGAGCGCGGCTGCATGTTGCGCCTGCTGGTCGAGAACTCGCAACTCGCCTTCTGGGCTTGCTTTTGCGTACTCTTCCATTCGGGCCGCGGCCCCAGTGTCTCCCCGCAGGATGGCGGAACGGGCCAGTGCTACGTAGAGCCCACTGCCCTTCAAATTTCTCTGCTGTGCCTGGGCCAGCAGCGCATCCGCATTATCCAATTTGCCGAGGGCTCCGTAGCTTTGCGACCCTACCAGGTAACAGTTCAATGTTTCCGGCCGCAGGCGGATCGCCTCCAGGCAGTTCTCCACTGATTTCTGGAACTTCCCAATCTGTTGATACTCGACCGAACTGTTGATGCGCGACACTTCATCGCGTGGATACGTCTGCTTCATCAGTTCCCATGTCTCAATCGACTTCTCCGTTTGTCCGGTATCGAAGTAATAGTAAGCCGTGATGTAGAGGTGTTCATACTCGCTGGTGCGGTCACGCAATTCGAATGCCTTTGCGACCTCTTTTGACGCCAGTGAGAATTGTGACGTGTTCCCGGCCACGATGCCAACGCGCAAATGAGCTAGAGCGAAGTTGGGATCGAGTTCGATAGCGCGCTGGTAAAGGGGAATAGACTGAACGTCCTCGAGCTTAGTATGCAGTTGGTCGCCCAGTGTAAAGGCTTTTAGCGCTTCAAGCGAAGATGTGGTCGCCTGATCAAGCGGTTTATCGAACTGCTGCACCGATGCCAACGACTCGCCCAACTTCTCTCGGAGTTTCGTCGCAGCGACACCGAGCGAACCGAGGACGGCATCTTTCCCTGAGGCTTGCTGCTGTTCCTGCGCAAGCGACTCGCCTGTCGAGCCGTTAAGCGCCTCAAGAGTGAGCAGATACTGGTTGCCCACCAAGGCGATCGAGCCCGTGAGCATAGCCTTGATGCCATCGCGCTGGCAGATTTCGCGACCAATGCTGGTGGTAATGGGCTCGTCCGGCCCTTTGCCCATGAATTTGAGCGTCTTCTGGATCTGCTGGTCCGGAACGACGTTCAGAAATGGAGACTGCTGGAGATCGACGGTCAAAGCTTTTTTCAACGTACCATCGAACACAGGATCGCCGGTTGTGTTTACGAAATCGCTGACCAGGATGAGGTCTGTTCCGGTGATGGCATGAGCGTGCCGCTTGTAGAGGAAAACGCCAACAAAGCTGATTACGCATACCAACGCGATGACTCCGGCAAGGAGCTTCTTCCTTGAAGAAGAGGGCACAAGAACGCCCGAAGCGCCGGCGTCTGCTGCGACTTCGGACACACCGGCTACAGCTGTTTTGCTGCTTGCCGGGACTGTCACCGACCGGCTTGCTGCGGGCGTCGCAGACCCGCTTGCGGTGGGCACAGGTGGAAGAGGGACCTCGGCCTCTTGAATCGGGGTGCGTCCGGATTCTAGTTCGCGGCGCACACGCTTCAAATCCGCCCGCATGTCAGAAGCGTTCTGGTAACGAAGCTCACGGTCCTTGTCCATTGCCTTGTTGATGATCTCTTCGAGCTTGGGCGGAATCTCTGGGTTGAGGCGAATCGGCGGTACCGGCGTGCGCGCGATAATGGCATGAAAGATAATTGCCGAGGTCTCGCCACGGAAGGCGACCATCCCCGTGGCCATTTCGTAGAGAACGGCACCGAAGGAGAACAGGTCCGTGCGGCGGTCGAGTTCTTTGCCTTTGGCTTGCTCGGGCGACATGTAGGCAACTGTTCCAAGCGCGGAACCGGGACTGGTCAGATGCTCCTCGCTCACTGCTGTCGCACTAAGCTCGCTTCCGACCGACTGCGGCTTAGGGGTGATAACCTTAGCCAAACCGAAATCCAAGACTTTGGCGTGCCCTCGTTTCGTGACAAAGATATTCGCGGGCTTTATGTCGCGGTGGATAATGCCTTCTGCGTGCGCTGCCTCGAGCGCATCGGTGACCTCAATACCGATTTCCAGAAGATTCTCCAACTCCATGGGGCGGTTGCCGATCAAGTGCTTTAAGGTTGCCCCATCCAGGAACTCCATCACGATGAAGGACTGGCCATCATTTTTCCCAATCTCGTGAATGGTGCAGATGTTGGGGTGATTCAGGGCCGAGGCAGCCCGAGCTTCTCGCCGGAAGCGTTCTAGGGCTTGCGGGTCTCGAGCCAAATCTTCAGGGAGGAACTTCAGAGCGACAAAGCGGCCAAGCTCCGTGTCCTCCGCCTTGTAGACCACACCCATCCCCCCGCCCCCCAGCTTTTCTACGATCCGGTAGTGCGAGATTGTCTGCCCGATATTTTGAGAGGAAATGGCCATGCTGAAGCTTAGGACGGGTCGGGGGCGGGGTCAAGAACGGCTCACGTTGGCACGCGGACGTCCACCCGACGGGTGTCCCCTCGGGTTTGCAACCGCTTTAAAAGCATGGTGAAGCTAGTCGGTCATCGCATGCCATGGCAAACGATGCGGTGCTCCATTCTAACCGATTTCGCTGCGGCCAGCTCAACTCGTCGATTGCTGTCCAAAAACCGGCATCGCTGTTTGCCACGCCAGAGCAGCGATCGATTCGCTTCGAATTCGGGTCACGTGGCCTATTCCGGTAATGTTCCCCGGACAAGGTTCTGCCATCAGACCGAGGGCGGCAAGCACCACGGAATGGCAAGGTGCGACCGCACTGCGCGGAACGAGGGCAGTAGTCATCAACCTTAAACTTCTACGCCGGCGTAGCAACCGAGCAAATGGCACAAGCTCATTCGAAGGTCGTTCAGCGCGCTTATGGCGGCCGTTGACTCAACGAATACGGTTGATGCCGGAGGCGCGCGAGCTATTGAAGATGGGCAAGCGTGTGCGAGTCGGATCGGCACACAAACGTAAACCCAACAACATACGGGGACACCGATGTCACTAGAGGCTACGAAAGGCGATTTAACCGGAGAACGGATCGCTTATTGATCACCCGCTTTAGCCACTTACACGCGGGCGGTGTTCGCTTACCCTATAAGTGCCACAACGTTGAAGGAATTTGACGCGAGATGTCGGACATGTAGGTGATGATTCGTCGAGATAGCAATCGGGTTGACCGAACGGTGGAGAGTATTGGCGACCAGCGCCTGTTAATGAACAGTACAAGAAGCTGCA
>JAFATF010000223.1 GCA_019244045.1 Acidobacteriota bacterium | reverse complement strand
TCCATGTCGCACGGCTTCGGAGTTCAGGCCAATGACGATGTTCTGCAAGCGCAAGCGGTGGTGCTCGCGAGCGGCGCGTGCAACCTGCCGGCCCTTCCGTCCGCCGCGACTGGCGTGCCGCGCTCGCTGACGACGCTCACTCCGTTCGACTATCGTGCGCCTGACAGTCTCCCCGAAGGTGGGGTGCTCATCGTGGGTGCCTCAGCCACCGGTGCCCAGCTCGCTGACGAGATCCAGCGGTCGGGCCGTCCGGTCACGCTGTCCGTGGGCGAACATGTGCGGCTGCCCCGAACCTACCGCGGCCGGGATATCTTCTGGTGGCTGGAAACCAGCGGTGTCCTCGCCGAACGCTACGACCAGATCGACGACCTCACACGGGCACGCCACCTGCCATCGCCGCAGCTCATCGGCGCCACCCAGGCTGGCAGCATCGATCTGAACACGCTCACTGCGCAAGGGGTCCGCATCGTCGGCCGCCTCGGCGGTATCACTGACGGTGTGGCCCAGTTCTCCGGCTCGCTGCCCAACGTGTGCGCTCTTGCCGACCTCAAGCTGAATCGCTTGTTGAAGCGAGCCGACGCGTGGGCCACAGCGACGGGTCTGGACGAGATGCTGCCGCCGCCCCGCGTCCTGGAGCCGACGCGCGTCGACCCGCGCTCGCCCCTAGAATTGGATCTCTCTCGTCGAAAAGGCGAGGTCAAGACCGTCATCTGGGCCACAGGCTTTCGCCCCGATTACTCCTGGCTGGATATCCCGGTGCGCGATCGGGCCGGCCATATCAGACATGACGGTGGTGTGGTCTGTGGCGTCCCTGGCCTGTACGTGCTCGGCCTGCCGGTGCTCCGCACTCGCGCCTCGAGCTATATTCATGGCTCGATCGCCGACTCGGAGGCAATCGCCGATCACCTCCGTTTTATTTCTCGGCACCCCTGTCTCACGAGCTGCCTCCTGAGCCAGGCGCGTCACTCTAGACCCTGGGTAACGCCGGCTTGGGCGGCGATGGCCCTTGGTGGTTGCTGCCTCGTATCCCAGCTCGGCGCGTACGCCCAGCGCCGCCTCGACCCCGTCGACGTCGGACGGACATTTCCGTTCCGATGCTTGTCAGAGCCCATTTATTCCGGGGCCGCCCTGCCAGTTGATCTGGCCGCTGGGCTTCACCCAAAAGTCGCGTGCCAGCCGATCGGGCACGCTGCGCGCGGCGAGGCCGTCGCGGTACACCGCGTCGATAGCCTTCTGCACAACACGCCGCGTATAGATCGCGCGTGGGCGAAGAAATGGGGGCTCTGCGCGAAACATGCGGCTGCAGGCGGCACACACGTGGACGCTGACCTCGACGACGAGCACGATCGGGTGATCCAGGTCGATGTCCACGGCGACACGCGTGCTATCCCACACACGCTGGGCATCGCCGCCGCAGCGAGGGCAGCTGACCGACGGAAACGACCAACACACCCGCCGAAAGCTCACTGGCTTGGTCTGAACCGTTGCTTGACTGGGCTCCACTGACGCAGGCCCTCGTCGGCTACAACCGGGCCGATCCAGCCTTAATTCCCCTACGCTCAGCCGTCCTTACAGATCGACTTTCACCGCCTCCAAGCCAATTCCGCAGTGTCGAAACGGGCCGTTCGTTTTCGCCCGTTCTACACAATAGGTCACATAACCCTTGGTGCGAAGTTGGCAGGAAAGCGGTGTGCGGGAAAGCCGCACGCACCGTTCGACGAGGCGGGAGCTGGAAACAGGGCACGGTCTCGGGACCGCAGCGCCTGCAACGAAGTGCGTGGACAGCGCCGGACCTACACGGCCACTGCGCCAGCTCTCGACCCTACTGACAGGGGCTGCTGGCGAACCGGCGACCACGGCGAGTCGGATCACACGCACCTGACAGGAAACCGTCAGGACTGAGCCCGACCGCCAACCGTCCGCCGATCACCCAGCGGCCTACCTTACCGGCATAACGCGCGTAGGGCCCACCTACATCTCTGACGCAACAGGCTTCGAAAGAGTCCGATCTTCTACACCGATCCCCCCTTCTGCGTTCGTGGCGCACCATTTCGGGAAAACTGTACGGTAGGACCGGCGTGGCCCAACGGATCTACGGGAATGGTTCGGCACCAGTGAAATGATGTTCCGGTTGAGCGAGCCACAAGGGAACGACTCCTGCAGTTTAACCAGTTGGATTACCTCGTCGCTCGAGCGGACCGAGACGCAGCCGGCCTACGTTGAGGCCACGGCTGGCTCCGGACACGAGGCAGCCCAGGACTGCAACACAGGTTCGGCCTCGTCGACGAGCCCGCGCACGATGTCCCCAGCGGGCTGGACCCGAGTGACGCTTGCCACGGCTCACCTGCCCACGTGGGCATGGTCTCACTATGGCCCGTAGTGTCGCGCGTGACCGTCAGGCAGTCGAAGCGGTGTACGCTCTCGGGCTCCCAACCAGGCTTGGTGTCTCACCGACGACGTCGCCTTCGAATGCCTCGGCACTCGCCAGGCTTGAACGCAGTACGCGATGCGGCGCGTTGGGCCATTTGTTCGAGAAGGCCTCCGTGTATATCGTATCTTCGGCATGTGCCGCAATGAGGCGGTCGATGTACATCGGGTGGGCACCGGCTTCGGAGGCCGCTACGAACCGGGTACCGATGCGGACGCCGCTTGCTCCCGCCGACAGCGCGGCCGCAAGCGCTCTGCCGGTACCGATCCCGCCGGCTGCGAGCACCGGCACGTCGACTGCTTCCAGCACGTCGTCGAGCAGGGCCTGGAGGCCTATTGTCCCGCGCACATGGCCGCCAGCCGCCATACCTGCGCGACGATCAGGTCGCTGCCTACCTCGGCGGCGACCACCGCTTCCTCACGCGAGCCCACCTGCCAGGAGACCAGTGCCCCATACCAGTGGACTAAATCCAGCGCCTTATCAGGCCAACCGTAAAAGCTCGGCGCGGGTGGTCGAGTTCGAAACACGCTGGGTCGAGGTGGGTCAGCCCTGTTGGAGAGACAATGAAATTGACTCCAAACGGGAGCGATGTCAGGTCATGGACGCGCTCGAGCAGAAGGGTTAGCCCGCGCAAGCTATGGCCGCCGGGTCGCACCGTTCCGACCATGCCCAACGCGTCTCCACTCGACTCTCAACTACGCCAGCCCTCACCTGGACGAGGAGGGCTATTATCGTCTCAGCGCAGCCGCCTGATCCTCTTTACCAAATCTGTCCGCCGGAGCGGGGCAACACCAATGAGTCGTGCGTTTGTCGAGTGGCGTACGAGAGCTAACGGGGACGATTAGCGGTAAACCTGTTGCTGGATCGGGAATAAGGCGGCACTCGATGTTGAAGACTTTTTTGACAAGCGCCGTCGTAAGGATCTCAGCTGGACGGCCTTCAGCCGCGATCTGACCGCAAGACATGGCGATGAGGTGGTCCGCATAGCGGCATGCCTGGTTCAGATCATGAAGAACGACCGCGATGGTCCGACCGCTAGTCGCGTTCAGGTCAACCAGCAGGTCAAGTATTTCGATTTGATGCGCGATGTCCAGGAAGGTCGTAGGTTCGTCGAGAAGTAAGATGTCGGTGTCCTGTGCCAATGCCATGGCTATCCATGCGCGCTGCCGCTGACCTCCCGACAACTCGTCGACGCGACGGTCAGCAAGTTCAGACATTTGAGTGGCCGCTAGCGCGTCACGCACGCCCCGTTCATCCTCCGGAGACCACTGGCGGAACCATCCCTGATGGGGGTATCTGCCGCGTGCAACGAGCTCTCCAACCGAAAGGCCTCCAGGTGCAACAGGCAATTGTGAAAGGACTCCAATCCGGGTGGCAACCTCACGCGTTGGTAATCGCGCCACGTCACAGCCATCGATGAGAACTGCGCCAGTGCTTGGACGGAGAAGCCGAGCCAGGCCGCGTAGCAGCGTGGACTTACCACTCGCGTTGGCGCCGATGATCGCGGTGATTTCGCCCGGTCGTAGCGTCATCGACAGGTTTTCGATTACGGGATGCTTGTCGTACGCGAATCTCACGTTCTCTGCGACGAGCGTAGGTGAGTGACGGACCTTGTTAGAGGTGTCCTTTGTGTTCACGAGACTCCGGACCGATGCAAGAGCCACAGAAGGACTGGCGCGCCCGCGATCGCCGTCATCACGCCCACAGGAAGTTCGCTAGGAGCCGCGAGCAACCGTCCGCTCACATCGCCGGCGCATACCAGAGCTGCGCCTACCAACCCCGCCAAGAGGAGATTAGCTGTGCTGGTGCGAGCTAGCCATTTCGCCAACGGGGGAGCCACAAGCGCGACGAACAACACCGGACCAGCCGACGCGGTAGCTGCTGCGGCAAGAACTGCAGCCGTGACTAGCAGAGCGCGACGCCCAGACTCGACGGATGCTCCAAGCCCAAGCGCCGTTTTATCCCCCAACTGGAGCACACCCAGCTGTGGCCCAAGTACGCAAAGCGCGGGCGACATCACCACCAGGGCAAGGGCAACTGGATAGACGTCAGCCATGCTTCGCCCGCTCAGGCTGCCGCTCAGCCATGTAGCTGCTTGCTGAGCCTGATTGATGCTGGCATGCGTTAGCAAGTAGGAGGTCACGCTCGTCAAAGCGGCTGCGGTCGAGACTCCGACCAGCGTGAGACGATAACCTGAGACGCTCCTGTCGGCAGAGGACAGCATGTACACCGCGAACGTGGCTGTGAGTCCGCCGATGACCGCGCCACCAGCGACGGCAAGGGTCTGACCGCCACTCGCAACAATGGCAATTACTGCGCCCATAGCTGCGCCGGACTCAACCCCCAGAATGTCGGGGCTTGCTAGTGGATTGTGCATCAACTCCTGGAAAATGGCTCCGGACACTCCCAAGGCCAGGCCAACAAGCACAGCATCCACGATTCGTGGTAGTCGAAGTCCCTGGATCACGAGGATACTCGAGGGGTCACCCTGACCTGCCAACGCACGCAGAGCATCGCTAACTGAAATCGAGAAAGTACCGACGAGGAGGCTCATCAGCGCGACAACGCCTGTCGTCAACATGAGCGAGGTGACGGCCTTAATAACTCGCAAGGAGATGCGCGTGGACCAGTTTCTACGAACGCTTCGGATGTAGACCTGGTCTGTCCCGAACGTTCGGAGTCGTCCAACCGTGAGAACCGGACTCCGTCTCGGAAGGCTGTTCACAGACCCACGACCCTTCGGCGGCGAATTAGCATGACTAAAAAGGGGGTGCCAATCACGGCAGTGACGACAGACACCTCAATCTCACCGGGTCTCGCGATTGCTCGGCCAAGCACGTCAGCGCAGATCACCAGGATGGCCGCCAGAACGGCCGAATACGGCATAACCCACCGATAGTCCGGACCTACAATCGCCCGCGCGGCATGGGGTACCATCAATCCAACGAACGCGATTGGGCCAGCGGCAGATACGGAGGCTCCAACCAGGAGCAATACGGTGGCGACGGAAACAGCACGCGTGACGCCAACGCGCTGACCAAGCGATCGTGCGGGCTCGTCACCGAGGCTCAGCACATTGAGTGGAACCCCCAGTGCGAACGCCAGAATAACTCCAGCACTGAGGAACGGCAGTACGTTGAAAAGGATGTTCTCGCTGCGGCCGGCGAGCGAGCCCACGGCCCAAAACCGATAGCTTGCGAGCGTGGCACCGCCTCCCAGGAGTACGGCGTTGGTCAAGGCACCGACCAGTGCCGTTACGCCGGCCCCTGCGAGCGCAAGCTTGACGGGCGTCGCGCCATCTCGCCCAGCCGAGCCGACTGTATATACCACTGCGCTGGTGACAAAGGCCCCGACGAAAGCAAACCAGATAAACCCGACCGGACTCACGACGCCGAAGGTGTATATGGCCAGGACGACCGCGAGCGCCGCTCCGGAGTTGACTCCCAGTAGTCCTGGATCCGCGATTGGGTTTCGTGTAGCAGCTTGCATAACAACTCCGGACAGGCCCAGCGCTACTCCGACGGCTACTGCCAGTTCTGTGCGTGGTAGGCGAAGCCCCCGGACGACTGTCTCGTCCTCCGTTCCATGAAACTGAAACAGTGCGTCGAAGACAGACTGGAGGTCAACTTGCTTGCTCCCGAACGCCAGACTGACGACAGCTGCAGTAGCGAGCACTACCAGAAGGCAGACAAGGCCAAGTTGGTTCCGGCGGAGATGCGATCCGCGGGCGATTTCAGAAGCGTGGTGCCCGTGCAAGTCGTGACGTCGTGGAACGGTCGTCAGCCCCCGCAGCATTCACCGAGCCGGGTCCGCATGAGAAGTGCTCGAGCGGTTACCGTCCCAGAGCAGCAGCCTCAAAGCGGCGATACTCCGAGGTTGTGCGCACTTTGGTGCCGCGGTCATCAGCAAAGGACCAGCCTGCAGGCGCCGGACCATCGACTCGAAACTCCAGGCTCCGGATGCGCACATGCTATCCATGACCAGTTACGACCGTTGCTCTTTCGATTGCATCCGCCAGTGCCCCGAGGTCCGCATCGAGGAGCTTGTAGGCGAATGAATCAAGCACACGCCAGGGTAGTAGCTGACCAGCCTGTACCGCGGGAAGCTGTTCCCAGGTTGGGATAGTAGCTAGCGTTCCAAGGTCTAGCGCGCCTGGTAGGACATCGTAGAGCAGCAGATCGGCAGGGTATTTGCCGGCCAACTCAAAGCTAGCCTGCTCATAAAAGAAGCCGTTGTAATCTGTGTTGATATCAGCGGGGGGGCTAGTTGGCTTGGCCATCTTAAGGCCGAGCGACTCGTAAAAGCGCAGCGTCGGATTCAAATCGGGCCTGGCAAACGCAAACCCAACCCCGCCATAGGGGGCCACAGCCAGCGCAGTCAATTCAGGTTTGGCCGCCGTGGTTGCCTGCACACGTGTCGACGCCGCTTCGAACTGCTGTTGATTGGACGCGGCGTCGGATGCGGACAGGTCAACACCCAGAGCCTGACCTAGCTGCTCGAAACGCTCGATCACATGTGGAAGATCGTTGATTGAGTTGATGGCCAGCACGGGCGCGAGTTGTTCGACTTGGGCCTGCGTTGCCTGGTCTGGAAAACCGATAACCGGACCAGCGAGACGCGGGTCAAAGATCGAAACGATCAAGTCCGGCTGGGCTGCCGCCAGGGTTTCGAGGTTCAGTTTCCCGTACGCTTCGCCGACCCTGGCAATGCCGTTCAAATCGAGCCCAGCCAGTTGGGGACTCTTGTCGAGCGGAAAGGAGCCGAAGATACCGACTGGCCTAACCCCGATGTTCATCAGCGGAGAGGCGGCCAAATCGTAAGCGACGATGCGCCGAGGTTGTGCCTTCAGGGACACCTGGGTGCCGCGGTCATCAGTAAACGACCAGCCTGCGGGGGCTGGACCACCCGAAGGGGCAGCTGGCGCGCTACATGCCTGAAGCGTGGAGACCAGCCCAGCTGCACACGCGCCAACGAGGAGTCCTCGCCTGGTCAACGCTGTCATGTCACTTGTAAAAGCGGCTCAACACCAGATGCAGGGATCCCCAATCGGCACAGGTGACCGATATTGGGCGCTAACCTCGCACTAGGCTGTGCAACTCGTACTCCTGATTCGGCTGCGGCCAGCGATGATTTGCGCCGTATGACTGTTGGGCGACGGGTAAAATGTCCTTCTCATACTGGTCCGCGGCAGCAGCAGATTCCCAGATGTCGATGGATTGCCACTCACCGTCAACCTGCCCAAACGCGTGCACAATCAGCCCGGCTGGCGGGTTGGTGTCAGAGTGCGCCGCCTTGATCACACTGTCGTGAGCTTCAGATCCAATATTGGGTCCGCTTGGGGCATGACGAATTCGGACGATGGCCATCGCAGTACACCTCTGTTGTCGGTAGGCTTACGCTCGAGTTGCGGGTTTGCGGACGCGCGCGCCGGAAGAGCGTGGTTAGCCACGTGCTAAACCTCGAAATCGCGTTCGCATCCAGCAACTCAACTTATCCTGTCAGGCGATCGACGTCTACGAGTTCGTGCGGGTCACCGTGTCGGGGACGAAAGCCGGAACACACTGAGCGTACATCATTAAGCACGATCAATCAACATGGGACCGGTAAGTTTTTTGAAGAGACCGACCGCGTTGCTGAAACCGCTTCGGTGTGATAATCGAAGCCGTCAGATGCGTTTCGTGGCCATTCGATTGCACGCTGCGCTTAGTCCACGAGTGACAGGCACGTTGCACGCGTGAGTGCCCTACTCGGTCCTCCTCCGCACCGCCGCAGTGGCCTGCCGCCACGCTACCTTGGTCCGTGACAGACGGTGCTTTACACACCGGACGTGGTCAACGCGCCGCGCATCGTGGCGCGCGACGTTGGCAACCTGTGGGGCAGTGTCTTCGGTCTGGCCGCACGCTCATCCTGGTATGCGGATCGGGCCGTCAACCCCGAGCCTCAGCCGCCTGATCTGGTCATCGTCGTTGAAGCCGACCGACTGAAGATGGCCAGCCTCGAACAGCTGCGCGACTTCTACGATCGTCGCCACATCGGGCTGGTACTGATCGGCATGCCTGGACTCCAGAAACGACTTGCTACTTATGCCCAGTTGTCTTCACGAGCGGGTTTCGTGCATACACAGCTGTTCAAGAGAGCGCAATCGCGGACGTGGTCAACGCGATCGCGCGTGCCACAGGCAACAACCTCCGACTGGTTCAGCGCCCGTTGGTAGAAATCGAACGTGTGCTCACGGTCAACGGCCTACCGTCGATCACCACCGAGGTCCTCGCCTTTGCTCGCGAGAGCCTGGTCATCGGCACAACCACCAATCGCTCAGACTCACCGACACGAAACGCTCAAAGTTACAGCAGCGGCGCCCCAGTCCATCGCACGACCATCCGGATCCTCACCGATGGCGCCAGCGTCTACGTGCGCTCGGTTCGTGAGCCGCAATTGGCAAATGGCATAGCGCAGATTCATGCATCGCGAGTCGCTCAGCTTGCCGACGCCAATGGCGGTCTGTCGTGACCTGCTGCAATGGCCGCCGCTTCGGTCACCTTGCGTTGCGATCTGGAACCGTGCGTCGATAACTCGAGCGGGTGCGTCACTACGAGGGCTCTGGTTCGCTGGGGCTGATGCGCAAGGGAATGACTTCCTTTCCTGCCAGACGGAGTTCCAGTGGAATGCCAACGCGATGGGAGCGCCCTTTATCGAACTAGTCAGGTCTCGTCATGGTGGTGCCTGAGAGCGGTTATCGGCTAAGGTCGGTCGCTCCGCCGAGTTCCCAAGCTGTCGCTGGGAGACAAAAAGCTGCACCGCCTGCTACATCGGCTGCACCACACGCGCATCTCGGTCACGACGAAAACAGCCCCAGCGCCTGTGTGAGCGCTATGTCGGTACGCGGTGGCGTTGCTGGCGGTATGTAGAGAGTCGTTATTGCCGAAGCACCAGCGTACGGGAGCATATACAAAGGCGTTGGGCGGACCACAGGTTCCACACCAGGGAAGATCGGTGCTTCGTAAATGTATACCATATGAGCTGGATTGTAGAACGAATACAACTTTTGCAATAGCTGTGGCAGTCCCTTAATTTCGTATCCATACCGTTTGTAAGTGGCGTCTCCAAGCACTCCAATTTGCCACAGTATGACATGACTTGAAGGATCGATTATCCGTCCGTTTATAAGAAAATCCGTCGCTTCATATGACTGACACCCAGCCATCGCAGGATCTATATTGAGGTCAGCAAAGAGACAATCCTCTGCGGAAACACCGGGGAGCATTCGTGCCTTATATCCCTCTGCACGCGCGCGACGTATTGATTCGTGTCCCGGGTAGGCGAATACCCCGGGATGACCGTAGGCGGCCATACACACAGTCCGCGCTTGCCGAACATACGAAAGGGTCTTTTCGATCATTTCATTGTAAGTCTGCAACCGCGGCTTATTCTCGGCATAGAGGGTATAAAGCGACTCAGCACCGTTCGGATTCAGCTTTTTGATTAGTTCCTCAGCGATCGGATCGCTGACCACGTACAGAACCTTATCAGCTTTCTTTATCCAACTAAGCGCCTCCATTGTTAGCTGGCCAACTGTCCGGATTCCAGTGCCGACCACTATAAGATCTTCGTCGTTCATGACTGCTTCCTGGCTCTTGGGGCTCGGGTTTGCTTGGAATCATCTACTCGTGGCTGCTTCCCGGTTGTAGAGGCGGTTGCGTCAGTTTCGGGGCCAGTTGAAGGTTCATCCGATTGCGTTGACTGAACCCCTAAAGATTGTGGTGCAGCCATAATGTAAATAATCCATTGCCCCCAAGGGCTTAAGTAGGCGATGGGCTGACTCCAACTCTCAGACGGTGCGTTCTGTTGCTGAGTCGGCTGCGCGCTGGCTGGAGGCGCCGCGATTGCGGCGTAAATTCGGTTCTGATCACCTGAGAAAAGGATACTCTGATCATCCTCACTCAAGCCGGATTCAGCGGCAGCTTTCATGGGGTCTGAAATGAATGCGTCCAAGCGTTCAAGGTCGAAAGCGATCTGAACGAGATAGTTCTTCAGTTGTTCTGACACCGGTTTCCCGTTTCCTCCTCAGAAATCACAGGATAAAGTCGAATTCAAACAGGATCGCGAATAGGACGCGGCTCCCGGAGCACACTTTCGAATTCGATGTGGCCTACTCCAGGCGCCGGGCCAATACTCGAAACTCCTCAGATCTAGGTCGTTGATCCATGAACCGATTCGGACGTGGGTCACGAGCCTGCAATTCCGTTCATTGCGTCCGAACTGAAGCCGATGCATGAAGTCTCGCCGTCGCTCCAGGAGCTCGCAAGTGAACTCAGAGGAACGTTAGTGAAGGCACCGTACTAATCGTCTGAGGCCATGGGGTTGACCCTAAAGAAGTCTTTTTAGGCAACTGGGAAGGAATAATGTGGTTCAGTTCAGCACGGCGCCGAATTCAACGTGGTGGCTGAAGCGAAGGGAGATTATTCCACCCCAGAGCCCTCTAGAGAATACCGCCCGAAGAAGGAGTTCGGTTTGCTCTTACTGCGTTGCTCCGCCCGGTGTGGCTGCCCCGACCCAAACCACGACGATCATTGGCGGGGACTGCGAGGGTGTTGTGGGTGCCCCAGCCGCTCCAGCCGACTGTGCCAGGAGCATCGGATACTGCATCGGGAATTGCGGGAACAATGGGGCCGTCGCGGCTGCTCCGCCACCCGGCTGCGCCTGCGTCATTGATGCCAAGAACAGCATGGGGAACTGTGGGAACTGCGGCGGTGTTGCAGCTGCCCCACCCACCACGACGATCATCGGGATCTGCATGTGCGCTGTGGGTCCCGCGCCCGTCTGTGCCAGCAGCATCGGATACTGCATCGGGAATTGCGGGAACTGCGGCGGTGTTGCAGCTGCCCCACCCACCACGACGATCATGGGGATCTGCATGTGCGCTATGGGTGCCGCGCCCGTCTGTGCCAGCAGCATCGGATACTGCATCGGGAACTGTG
>JAFATF010000219.1 GCA_019244045.1 Acidobacteriota bacterium | reverse complement strand
TCTTTAATGAACCGGTGAGTGTTTTTCTCGTGCGAGGTAGCCTATGCTTTTCGCCTGGAGGGGGATGTGAAATAAATCGCGCTGGTGCCGGATTTGATCGTGGTGCGGAATGTTGCCTTTTCTACATCGAGTGGGCCACCCACCCATGAGGAACATGGCGACGCACTCAGTTTTTCTCCCTGCGACGGAGTAGTTTCCGCGCTGGCTTTTCAACCAGGTGGTAGCAGAGCAGGGCAGCCACGGTCGTGGCCACCAGCGAGCCGGCACAGCGAATGCCGGCTGGCAAAAAAAACATTTCCTGCGAAACCTGGGCAATGACGGTGGAATGGAGAAGGTACAAGCTATAGCTCGCATCTCCGAGTAACACCAAAAGCGGCCAGCGCAGAAAAGATGCCCACCGCGGCCCCAGTGCGATACCGTAAATGGCCGCCGCAAATGCCGGAGAGAGAAAGCCTGGCGAAATCAGTGGCCTGGGTAGGCGGTGCGCGACAAGGGTCAGAGTGGCCAGAACGAGCAAACCAGCGACCGCCAGCGGTGTTGCCAATTTTGGATTTCTGCGGGTTTTTAAGAATAATGTTCCGGTGCAGATGCCCACCAGGAATTCCGGAGCGCGTAACACGGGATTAAAGCTAAGCATATTCTTCCAGAACAGGTCCGTCGCTTCAGAGTTGACCTTGTCGACGCCATCCGGATGAAGCAACAAAAAAAAAAGGAGAATGCCAAGCTGAGAAAAGAGAATCCAGCGCCAGCCAAAGCAACTTTTCGCGGCGACAGCCTCTTTATATATGCCGCCAAGGATGGGAATACTGAATAGAAGAACGCTTCCACGGAGAGACTCCAAGAGACCGAGTTCCACGTTAAGGCTGCTTGTGGAACCCAGGACTGAAGCAGGCAGACGGTCAGAATGCAGGCAAGCAGCAGGTGATTCTTGCTCCAGGAGAAGAATGGCAGATTCAAGTGTCGTACTGCGACGAAGAAGAACGGTGCTGAAATAACCAGAGACAGGACGTAGGCAGGGTAGATTCGGGCAAAGCGTGCTTGCCAGAACTGTCTCGGGTTCAGGGAATGGCCAGCGTACGTGTAGACCAGGATGAACCCGGAAAGAACGAAAAAGAAATTCACCCCGATATACCCGATGCCGGCAAAGTTTTGGTAGACCCAAGGCCCTCCGGCGAGTATTCCTGTCACTCGCATATGGAACAGCACGACGTGTAAGGCGGCGAAAATTCGGAGAGATGTTAAGGCATCCAAACGCGGGGGAATGGAGGAGGCAAGGCTGCCTTCAGATGTTTTGGCTACATCAATCGGGAAATGAGCGTTTTCGACATCCGGACTCATAATGGGCACGATCATTACCGACTCGCTCTCGGAGCCGCAATGAATCCGGAGTTCGTTTCGTCTTACATTTAGCTCACACCCCGGCTCCTTGATGTACTTGGACTTATACGCTTTTGGTGTGATTGGCACTGTCCTGTGTCCCTTGCTAACGTTTGGCAAAAGCATCAGTCTCAAGATGATGAGTTCTCCTTGTCCAGGAAACGTTGTCCGCTTCGGACCCTTCGAAGCCGACCTCCGAACCGGTGAGCTTCGCAAGCACGGAAGCAGATTGCGGGTGCCAAATCAATCGTTCGTCGTTTTGTCAATGCTTCTGGCCCGTCCCGGGGACTTAATCACACGCGAGGAACTGCGGCAACAACTCTGGCCCTCGGACACATTCGTGGACTATGACCAGAGCCTTAACGCAGCCGTCAATCGTCTTCGTAATGTGTTAGGGGACACCGCCGAAAAACCCCGTTTTATTGAGACATTACCCAGACGCGGATACAGGTTCTTGGTGACCCCCGAAATTGCTGAGGGCAAAAGCAGGGGCAACGGGGCAGCCCCTGGTCTTCGCAGGCAACGACAGGCACGCGAACAACTTCAATCCGGATTTTCAGAATCCGTTGAGACAGACGACCGTCGGAAAGCTCAGGTTCACAAGAGCAAGAACCACAGGGGGAGAAGGGTTCTCATGCCAGCGGCAGTGGCTGGAATCTTCCTCATGCTGGCTGCGCTGGTATGGCTGAGATGGGGTCCGCGTGAGCCGAATCTTTCCTCAGCCAAAGTAGTTCCGTTTACAAGCCTGCCGGGGCAAGAAGTTGCTCCGACTTTTTCTCCCGACGGTAGTCAGATCGCCTTCGCTTGGAGCAGCAACTTGGGGCAGGGATTCGATCTTTACGTAAAGACAGTAGGCTCCGAGCGGATGCTGAAGCTGACGGATCGTCCCTCGCCATGGATTAGCCCAGCCTGGTCGCCGGATGGTACACAGATCGCATTTGCGCGCTGGCGTCAAGGCGATGGCGGCATCTTCATGGTCCCGCTCTTGGCGGGCCCGAGCGAAGACTGGCGAGCGCCGGGTCCTGGTACGAGCCGTTCATGCAAATAAGCTGGGCGCCGGACGGGAAGTCACTAGCCTTTTCATCGACTACAGACAGTGGCTCGCACATCTTTCTTCTTGCCCTGGACACGCTGCACACCACTATGTTGAACCCTCATTTAGACTGCTGGGATGCTGCTGCCCCCTCGTTTTCTCCGGATGGAAAAAACCTGGCATTTGTATGCACTTCGAGCGTGGCTGTGTACGGTATCTACGAGATGCGGGTCTCTGGCGGACGGACCCGTTTGCTGGCGGGCATGATGGGGTATTTCCAAGGCCTGACCTGGTCACGCGACGGCAGTAAGATCATATTCGCGAATGATTCGGGCAACGGGGGGATGCTTTGGCAGGTCACCAGGGGGGCTAGCTTAAGCAAGCTTCCGTTCGGGGAGCAAGCAGCCAATCCCTCAAGCGCCAGCAAGGGCAACCGCATAGCATATGTACGCGGCTGGAAAACCATTAATGTCTGGCGGTTGGACCTAGGCTCTCGCCATCCAGAGCAGTCTGCGCGCAAATTGATCTATTCGACGCGCATGCAAAGGGTTCCTCAGTATTCACCGGACGGGAAAAAGATTGTCTTCGAATCCGACCGCTCCGGAACTCATGAGATATGGCTTGCGGATGCCGACGGCAACAACTTGGTTCAGCTAACGTCCTTTGGCGGACCGCTGACGGGCAGCCCGAGCTGGTGCTCAGATGGACATCGGATCGCATTTGACTCACGAGCTTCGGGTTCCTCTGCCCTTTACGCTGAAGACGTGGAGCGACGAGTTCCGCACCTGATCAAGGCTGATGTTCAGAATCTGGCTATCCCCACCTGGTCAGAAAATTGTGGATGGCTATTTGCAAGCGACGGTCACGATCATCTCTATCGGGTGCCTGCCCAAGGTGGAGCTGCGCTCCGCTTCAGCGACAAAGGTTCCTGGTTCAGCAGAGTGAAAGATGGAAGGGTGTTTTTCAACGTTAAGGAAGAGAATGGTGTTAGCCTCTGGTCGAGACCCGTCAGCGGCGGTGAAAGCGAACGGCTCCGCGAAATGCCAAAGCTCGACGCGGCCGATAGTTGGACTGCAGCTGTAAACGGCATTTACTATATCTCTTCGAGTTCCACAGCTACGGCGGTCAACTTCTATGACTTTGCCGCCCACTCTTCCAAGCGCCTGTTCATCTTATCCGAGCGGCCGACGCCGGGCGGCGGAATATCGGTTTCTCCAGATGAACGCTGGTTGCTGTACACACGCACCGATGATGCACAAAGCGACATCATGCTTGCCAACGAGCCTGGGTAGCTCGGCAATTCAGGCAGCACGCTATCTTGGACGCTCTTGCCTGGCTTAACCAAATCTAAGATTTCGTCGAGGAAACCAATTAGGGCACGCCGGCCAAATCCGCCATTAGCGTCGATGATACCTCGGCTGGCTGACTGCAACCCAATCTTCCTGTGCCTCCTCAACTTTCCTGCTCACTGCGCAAGCTTTTGAGTACGACCTCATCACAATCTCATCGTGAGGCGTTCAACAGCCCTCGCGTCCGACCCAAAATGTAGCTCAAAGCTCCTATACGCAGGGGCCCAACTGCAAAGAGCGTCGCCTACCAGTGGCGGATTGTTGCGATCGAGGACATAGCGAGGACGCTTCTTGCCATGAGCAATGATGCGGAAAGGAGGGGATAAAGAAAGTGGGATTGACATGGGGCGAAGTTTTTTTACCTTGCCGGCATTTTGTGTAATGACAACCGAAAGTTGCCTGGCCGGCGGCTTTTCACCTATGCTCGAATACGTTCGGGCGCCGGCAGGTACTCGAGGCCAACCTCGAACTGGTCACAAAGGTTTGGTCCCTCTCGCGCGAAGAACGGACCGATTCTGAAAGCTGCTAAGGGGCGTTTCGTTACGACCGAATGAAGTCCGAGTGTTTTATTGTCCGTAAGTTTTTTGGTTCATTCGTACCAGCACTGCCCGGAGATAGGCGTATCGCTCATACCAGACCCAATATACAGCCGTCCGGGTACAGGCACGTGAGCCCTTCCTGTGTGGGACAATACACGCCGACTATTTCACGCCCCGGATTCTGTCGCCGAAATGAATGAGGCGATTACGACATCGCAGGCCGTATGAAGAAACCGGCCACAATTTTGCAGCAGCCCGAGAAAGAAGTGCATCAGTCTGCGTTGGCGTTCTCGTTGGCAATTGATTATTGCCTGGTTATCATGAAATCCGTTACTCATATGCCGTCATTCTCGAATCGATTGCCCGAATGGCTTACCTGACCACCACGATTCAAGCAGTGGGCAAGCTGTCGAAAAAGTACTTCACAACTAACTAGCTGAGAAAACATGCTAAGAACGCGTACTATGGTCAGTCCAAGGAAAAACGATGACTCCTCTGCTGGCGAGCTATCTCGTAACGCGGTTAGTACGCCTTAGTCCCGTCGACATTGCCATCGTAGTTTTCTATTTCGCCCTGGTCCTCTCTATTGGTTGGTACTTGAAGGGCCGCGCCAACACGGGTGAAGACTTTTTCATGGCCGGCCGGGAAATGACCGCTTGGGTTGCTGGTCTCAGCTTCTTATCGGCGAATCTCGGTGCACTCGAATTGATGGGCTGGGCCGGTTCTGCCTATCAATACGGCATTCTGGCCACGCACTGGTACTGGGTCGGTGCGATCCCCGCCATGCTGTTCCTGGCTTTGGTCATGATGCCCTTCTACTACATTTCGAAGACCCACTCCGTTCCCGGATACCTGAGGCTTCGTTTCGGTGAACCCAGCCGAGCCCTGTCGGCCATCTCCTTTGCCTTTATGACGGTGTTGATGAGCGGCGTCAACATGTTTGCTATGGCCAAGGTCATGCAGATTGTCTTGGGATGGAATATCAATTTCAGCATTTGGGTATCCTCCCTCACCGTGGCCATTTATGTCACACTTGGCGGCCTACGATCCGCCATCTTTAACGAGGTCTTGCAATTCTTCCTGATCTGGGCCGGCTCTCTGCTCATCCCCATCCTTGGGCTCTACGAAGCAGGCGGCTGGTCTAATCTCAAGACTCAGATTGCCGGCAGAGCCTCGCCCGAGTACGTGCACCTTTGGTCAACGCTGGGTTCATTCGGCTCCAATCCCATGGGAATCCACTGGACAGGCATTGTATTTGGGCTGGGCGCGATCATTTCCATGGGCTACTGGACCACGGACTTCCTCGTTGTACAACGGATCCTGGCCGCCAAGGACATCCGGAGTGCAGAAATCGCCCCTATCATCGGGGCAGCATTCAAGATGATGGTGCCTTTCATCGTGATCCTGCCCGGACTGCTGGGCTTGGCGGTACTACCGGAAAAGCTGGTTCCCGAGTCGCTTGCCACGGCAACGGGAGGGCACAGCTACAACGACGTTCTTCCCCTCATGCTCGCCCGCTATTGCGGACCCGGGCTACTGGGCCTGGGAATTACAGCGCTGATTGCGGGTTTCATGTCCGGAATGGCAGGTAACGTAAGCGCCTTCACTACGGTCTGGACCTATGACATCTATCGTCCCTTGATTAACAGCCGGGCGAGCGACCATCACTACGTCAATATGGGCCGCTGGACCACAGTCATTGGCGTGCTGATCAGCGTGGGCACGGCATACCTGGTCATGCAATTTGCCAGTATCATGGATTACGTGCAGGCGCTGTTCAGCTTCTTTATTGCGCCTCTGTTCGGCACGGTTGTCCTTGGAATGTTGTGGAAGCGGGCGAGCGGCCCGGGAGGGTTCTGGGGTCTGCTCTCGGGAACCCTATGCTCGATTGGTATGTGGGCGTGGGTCAAGATCGACCCCAACGCGCTTCGCTATGTTGCGCTCTCAGCGCATGCCAAAGGATTGGCCCAAGACATGTACCAGGCACTCTGGTCCTTCTTACTGTGCGTTACGGTAACCGTACTCGTGAGCGCTGTAACCAAACCCATGCCTGATAGTGAACTGACGGGTCTGGTCTACGGATTGACCGAGCTTCCCGAGGTGGGGAGTGTTCCTTTGTATAAGAAACCTGTGTTCTGGGCGGCTGTTGTGGCTCTGGTTTTCATCTGTTTGAATATCATCTTTTGGTAAGAGCAGAGGGCGCGTTCAATGATTTCCATCTGGTTTTTCATCGGCATTTCACTGACAGTGAATGGTGCACTGATTCTCGCAGCGGGCTTGTATGAGGTAGTCGCTCCTCCAGCGGAGCCCGGCGTAGTTCTCTTCAACCTACATGCCAATGTGTGGTGGGGAGCGATTTTGTTAATGGTTGGCATGATCTATTGTTTCCGCTTTGCGCCCCGGCGGCAACCGGGGGGGCATCCTCTCCGAAGTGCTGGGCCGGATCGGGCGCATGAACGACGATGATGACCATGCAAAAGCCCAGCTGGCAATATTT
>JAFATF010000161.1 GCA_019244045.1 Acidobacteriota bacterium | reverse complement strand
GGGGACAAGCGAACTGCTGAAGCCAAAAACCCGCTGCACCGGCGAAGGTCGGGCCCGGGCGGGCGAAGGAGCGAAACATCTTTCAATGCCGTGCAGGGGCGCCATTAAGAGGAGCGCTCGGGCCGGCGCACAGGGGAGGTCACATCGAGCCGGACATGCGTGCTGCGTGCCCAGGAATTCGCACCAGGCTCTTTAAGAATTCTCGCAGCCGCTCCTTGTCTCGCTGAGACATCTCCGTGAACTCAATGCCCACGCCGTACGCCGGGCGGCCATGCACGACAATGCCTTCGGCGACGACCTTATCATCTTTTAGCCATAGTGAGATCTTTAGCCGTGTCCCAGTCTTAACGGGGATCATCATTTCCACAAAGCAGCCCCCTTCGCTGAGATCGCCTGCTCTGGTCCAAACCGGGGGTTGGCCATTGGCATTGAGTTGGACCGAGTTGGAGCACTTCAGGCGCGCGTGGCGCCGGGCAATGGCATAGTTGGATTTCTCGGCTGACTCCGCGCTTCTCGGTTCAAGGGGCAGGTCCCAGATACAGCTGCTCGGCATAACATTCTGAATACCCATCCGCCCTTGGTTGGGAGTCCCCGCCTGCCCGACCCATCGCACCCGGAACCGCGCCTTGTTCTTGCCGTAGGTCAGGCCGATCATCTCGCCGGGCTTGATCAGGCGGTGGACGCCACTCAGCATGGCACCTTCAAAGCTCACGTTCACGGTGGAAACTGAATCGGAGAAAACGTGTCCGTTGGCATCAGTGCCGAAAATACGAACCGTGAGTGCGACCTGCTTACGCTGTTCGCGGCTTGGCATCGAAGCGACTCACCTTCAAAGAAGAGCTGCGCCGGAGGGGGAAATCCGCCGCTGCGCCATGTTACCCGGCTGAGCCATGGTACCCAAGGTAACCAAGGAACAAGAACCTCAGGTGCGATGGAAAAGCTGCAATTTGTTGCATTTACAGAAAACCCTTCTGTGGTGTTCTTCTGAGGCGTGATGGACTTGGACGTTGCTGCGTGCGGAACTTGAATTGCTTGTGCTCCGAGTGCGCGAGCCGAGCAAACCTTGGCGAGCCCCGACTTCAGGCTGGTGGTATGGCTTACAAAGAGACGTTTTGGATGGCATGTGATTCGACTGAGCAGATGAGGGCCGAGTACGGGCCCTTCCACACTCGCGCCGAGGCCGAAATGGAGGCACGCAAGCTGGGCTTCGATTATCTACTGCGGTATGAGCATATCGTCGGCGACCGCAACGAGATCCAGGAAGTCCGCTCCATCTTTATTGAGTTGTCGGGGGCTCGACCGCAGCGCCTACCCACCAAGCTGCACACTCGCTGCGCTACTTGCGGCGCGTCCGCCAGCCACGACCTAGCCTGGCGCGCCGAGGTCTGGGCTGATATCCATGAATTTGAACATGCTCGCCATTTCGTACGGCTATTTGAACAGGTACGAAGCGAGCTCAAAGAAATTGCCAATTGGCGCGATGCCGCGTGAGCAGCTTTGCAGCCGCGGTTCTCCGCAAATCAGTGACAGGAAAGAAAATGACATGCGGCAAGCGGCTGATTCCTACCTCTGCCCTACTGACGCTCCCGATCCGACCAGCCTCCTTGCAAGGGCGCTATAGAGCTCTACAGCTTCCGCTAAAGCCATTTTGTCAACATACTCGTCTTCCGTGTGCGCCACATGGATTGAGCCGGGACCGACCAGCAGAGGGGCGCCCCAGGCGCTGAGAGCAGGAATGTCCGTAGTGAAGGCGGCTACCATGGTCGGCAACCCCTCGACGGTGCGCAGCCGCTGGAAAGGAATCTCCAGCACGAAGGCAACTTCGGCGAGTTCGCGCACCGTTTGTCGGATCGATTGGCGCAGTTCGTCAGCTGGTCCGATCAGCCGGTAAAGCAGCTGTGCCTTGGCGCAATCGGCAATGACATTGGGCGCGCGGCCACCTTCAATGATCCCGATATTCAGCGTACAGGTGCCAATTTCCGGATGGCTCGGTAGTTGCATCGCGCGCAGTCGGTTCAGCGCCTCGATCAGCTTGTCAATGGCTGAGTCCCCCAGTTCGGGATAGGCCGAATGCGCCATTCGGCCCCGCGCGGTCAGCTCAACCCGCAAAGCACCTTTGGACGCAAGCGCGATTCGGTTTTCAGTGGGCTCGCCGTTGATCAGAAACTTCGATCCTGGCGGCTGATGGTTCGCCACCTTGGCGCCTAAACTGTCGCGCTCCTCTCCGACTAAGAACAGCAGGCCAACATGAACGCCCTCGGCGTGCAAGCACTCCGCCGCGCGTACTTGCGCGGCGATAATCCCTTTCGCGTCACAAGCACCGCGGCCATAGATGCGCGTCCGATCTTCCGAGGAAGGAATAAACGGCGGAACTGTATCCATGTGTGTGGAAAAAACCACCGCTGGATGCTCATCCTCCGGCCAAGTAGCCCATATGTTGTTACGATCCGCTTCGACGGGAAAGGTCGCGGCATTGAATCCCAGGCGATGAAGCTGGTCACCCAGGAAATCGCCCAAGCGACCTTCGCGACCGGAAATCGATTCGATATCCACCAGCTGCCGCGTGAAGGCAACCACGTCCATCTCGAAAGCATAACAGGTGTAATCTTGTTCTGGTGAGCGTCCCGAACCCACCGATCAGGTCCTTTTTCCTCGATGGGCACGCCGGACGGCTCGAGGCGCTACTGAACGTTGGCATTGAGAACGCCTCCCATGCCGCGCTGGTCTGCCATCCGCATCCGGTCTACGGCGGCACATTGCATAACAAAGTCGTGTTTCATGCTATGAAGGCGCTGAACAGTTTCGGCTTTCCGGTGCTGCGCTTCAATTTTCGGGGAGCGGGGTTGAGCCAGGGCGAGCACGCCCAGGGCATAGGCGAACTCCAAGACGTTCGGGTGGCCTTGGATTGGCTCGAGCGCGAGTACCGCCAGCCGATTCTATTCGCCGGTTTCTCGTTTGGCGCCGCAGTGGGACTACGCGCCGCCTGTCCTGACCAGCGGGTGCGCGCGGTGATCAGTTTGGGAACCCCTATCTCTGCCGGCGAGGATCGCCCGTACGATTACCGTTTCCTCGATAGCTGCGCGAAACCGAAGCTGTTCGTTAGCGGCGCTCGCGACCAGTATGCGCCAAAGGCCGAACTCGAGCGATTGCTCGGGTCGATCGGGGGGCCAAAGAAGCTGGTCTTCCTCGAGGGCGCGGATCATTTCTTCGGGGCTCACCTGTCGGCTCTGCGTCATGCCATCGAGACCTGGGTCAGAGAAATACTGGCCCAAGGCACAGGGCCTGACTGAATTGTTCGGTGCCGCTTTCTCTGCTCTAGGCTCGCGTACGTACTGCCCATCGGGGGCTCACTGTTCTCTGATTACCTGCCCCTGTCGTGATTCGCAGGGGTTGACTTCAGCCTGTGCTGTTGAACAATATTGCCTGATTCAATAAGAGATAATATGGCTCGGGATCGGTGCTCAAGTTTGTGGCCTTCTAGTCTGAGCGACGGCATCGATCATATCGGAGAGGCGGCGTAAGCAGAGTGCTGCCCGGCTGGCACATGCAGCTTGTTCGGTTCGCGCGCCGGCGGAGTCTGACGATGATGTGGGCACTTTGATTTTTCCGAAGTTGTTCGTTGTCTTCGCGATGAGGCAGATTGTGCTCGGGCACGAAGACGATGCAGCGACCCCAGTTGAATACCTCGATCGGGCTTGCGCGAACGCCCGTCGCAGGGGTTAGGGCCTCGGCTCGTGCTTGGGAGCAATCAATTTCGATTGTCAAAGCACTGGCCCTATGCCAGTTTGGAGAGCGAATTGAAGCTGAATTTTGATATTGGCTGGGTACGCGCCCAATTTCCATCTCTTTCTGAACCCATCAATGGTCATCCACCCGCCTTTCTGGACGGTCCCGGGGGAACACAGGTTCCACAGCGGGTGATTGATGCGATCACTGATTACCTCAAGTATTCGAACGCCAATACTGCCGGGGCGTACCCAACCAGCCAGCGTACGGACCGAATCATTGCCGATGCCCGACGGGCCATGGCCGATTTTTTGGGTTGCGACACGGACGAGATTGTTTTCGGCCCCAACATGACGACGCTGACCTTCGCCTTGAGTCGATCCATCGGCCGGCAGCTCGGTCCCGGCAATGAGATTGTTGTTACGCATCTCGATCATGATGCCAATATTTCCCCCTGGCGCGCCTTGGAAGAGCGCGGCGCGACTATCCGCTTCGTCGATATCGACCCAAACGACTGCACCCTCGATATGGCGGATCTGGCACGCAAAATCGACGGGCATACTCGCCTGGTATCGCTCGGCTATGCCTCCAATGCGGTGGGTACGATCAACCATGTGCGGCAGATCATTGATATGGCGCATCAAGCCGGAGCGATGGTCTTCCTCGATGCGGTTCACTACGGACCGCACGGCCTGATCGACGTGCGCGAGCTGGACTGCGATTTTCTGGTGTGTTCCGCCTACAAGTTCTTCGGTCCGCACATGGGCGTGCTTTACGGAAAGCGCGAACACCTGAAACGCCTGCACCCTTACAAAGTACGTGCCAATAGCGACGCCATCCCCAACCGCTGGGAATGGGGCACCTTGAATCACGAGCTCCTTGCCGGCATCACGGCTTGTGTCGAGTACCTGGCCGATTTGGGACAGCACGCCGCGCCTGGCGCAAGCGAGCGCCGCGCTTGTTTGCGCGCTGCGTACGAGGCGATTGGGGGCCATGAGCGCGTCCTGTCGGAGCGCATGCTTTGCGGGCTGCGACACCTTCCAGGAGCCAAGGTTTATGGCATTACTGACCCCCGGCGTGGGGCAGAACGTTGCCCCACCTTTGCGATTCGCATCCCGGGTCATACTCCACTCGAGTTGGCGGCCAAGCTCGGCGAACGCGGCTTTTTCACTTGGGATGGCAACTACTACGCCCTGAATCTGACTGAGCGGCTGAACGTTGAGCGCACCGGCGGCTTCCTGCGCATCGGCCTGGTCCATTACAACACCGCCGACGAGGTCGACGGGGTGCTCGCAGCATTGCAGGAAATTGCAGGCTGATGTGTGCGACTGTGTTGCCACTCGAGAATTTTCTTCACCAGACCCGCCGTGCAGAACAGGTATCAAGCGTGCGATCGCCTGCCGCTCAAGCCGCGAGCTGAATCTCTCACAAGCGCCCCCTCATCCTTTATTCTAGGTAGGTTCATGGCCACTCGACTCAGCAAGCCCGGCGCGCGCATGGCGGCAGCGGTGCTCGAGCCTTCATCGCAAGATCGCGAGCACATATTTGATCTGTTCCGGCGGTGGGGGTATCTCGAGGCGGATCTCGATCCGCTTGGGCTTTTCAAGCCCCTGCCTCATCCCGAACTGGATATCTCCGGGGAAATGGCGGACCAAGCCCGCCACTATTATTGTGGGACGGTGGGGGTGGATTACATGCACATCTCCGACCCGGAGCGGCGGCGATGGATTCAGCAGCACATGGAAACCGATCATCAGTCCATTGCAGATCCCGGCCATGTGCTCGATCTGCTGATTCGCGCCGAGCTGTTCGAGCAGGTGCTGCAACAGCGATATCTCGGCAGCAAGCGTTTTTCTCTTGAAGGCGTCACTGCTTTGATTCCCCTGGTCGACGAAGTACTCGAGGAGGCCGGGGATCGGGGTGCAATCGAGATGGTTTTCGGCATGAGCCATCGCGGGCGACTCAACGCCCTCGTCCATGTGGCCCGGCGCGCTCCGGAGGAGGTGTTTGCCGGATTCGAAGACGTCGATCCGCGCAGTGTGCTGGGTAGCGGGGACGTGAAGTACCACATGGGCGCCACGGGCGAATATGTGACACGTAGTGGAGCCCGACTTCATGTTCACCTGGTTTCAAATCCCAGTCACCTGGAGGCGGTCGATCCAGTCACCGAGGGTCGCACACGCGCGAAGCAGGACCGGGCTGGGCAGGGCGGGCAGGAGAAGTTCTTCCCGCTCATTGTGCACGGCGACGCGGCTTTTGCCGGCCAGGGTGTCTGGGCAGAGACACTGAACTACGCCGATCTGAAAGGTTACACGGTCGGTGGTACCATTCACGTCATCGTTAATAACCTCCTAGGGTTCACCACCCCTCCCAGCGAGCTGCATTCGTCGCGCTTTGCCGCAGATTTGGCCCGGCGCCAAGCTGTCCCGATCTTTCATGTGAATAGCGAAGACATCGATGCCGTAGTACGGGTGGCGCATATGGCGCTCGAGTACCGTTATGCTTTTCAAAGCGATGTGCTGATTGATCTGATCGGGTATCGCCGCCACGGCCACAGCGAGGTCGACGATCCCACCATCACGCAGCCGCTCCTTTATAAGGCAATTAAGGATCACCCGCCGCTCTGGCAAATCTACGCCGAGCGCATTGGACGAAACACGGAAGCGCCCGTGGCCAAGGCTCGCCAGGAGTTCGAAACCGCGCAAAAAAAAGCTGGCACCCTGAGAAAGAAGCCGACCCTGCGCGAATTGCCACCCTACTGGGCCGGTTACAAAGGCGGCCGCTACAAGCCCGAGTATGAAGTGCATACCGGCGTTGCCGTCGACCAGCTTCGAACCACCGCCGAACGTCTGAGTACTTATCCCAAGGGTTTCCACATTCATCCCAAAGTGAAGAAGTTGCTCGAACAACGGGCAGAAATGGGCAGCGGCAAGCGGCCGGTTGACTTCGGGATGGCCGAGGCTCTGGCCTTCGGAACTCTGGTCACACAGGCTATTCCAATCCGATTGAGCGGTCAGGACACCCGGCGCGGTACCTTCAACCAGCGTCACTCGGTGTTGATCGATGTTGAGAATGAGCAGGAATACGTGCCGCTCGAGCATGTTGCTCCTGGCCAGGCACGCTGCGATATTATCAACTCAACCTTGTCGGAACCTGGAGTCCTGGGTTTCGAATATGGCTACAGCCGCGACTATCCCGAGGCTCTGGTTCTTTGGGAAGCGCAGTTCGGGGATTTTGCCAATGTTGCGCAGGCCATCATCGACCAGTTCGTCAGCGCGGGGGAGGACAAATGGAACCTGCTCTCAGGGTTGGTACTCCTGCTGCCACATGGCTATGAAGGCCAGGGGCCAGAACATTCGAGTGCGCGCATCGAGCGATTCCTGCAGCTTGCCGCTAGAGATAATTTTCAGATCTGCCAAGCTTCGACTGCTGCTCAGTACTTTCATTTGCTGCGGCGTCAGGCGCTGCGCCAGTGGCGTAAGCCGCTGGTGATGTTCACTCCCAAAAGCATGCTGCGCCACCCGGACGCTTCCTCTCCCATCGCAGATTTTAGCAGCCAACGATTTATGCCCGTGTTGCCGGACGCGGAAACGGAAACCCCCCGAAGGATCTTGGTCTGCACCGGGAAAATCGGCCACGAACTCAGAATGGAACGTAAGAAACGCAAAGACCGCTCGACTGCAATTGTGTTCCTCGAGCAGCTCTATCCATTTCCCGAGGCAGAACTTGCGGCGGCGATTGAGCAACACGCTTCTGCGCGGGACCTCGTATGGGTGCAGGAGGAGCCGGCCAACATGGGAGCCTTCTTCTACGTGCTGCCGCGGTTGAAGAAAATCGCCGGCAATCGGCCCGTGCTCTCAGTCAAGCGTTCTGCCAGTGCCAGCCCGGCTACCGGGTCGGCGAAGGCACACGAGGTGGAGCAGAAAACCTTGCTTACGCTGGCCTTTACCGTAGGTACGCAGTAATCGGGTGGCTCCTTCGGACCGGCGGCCGGAGCCGCTGGCGTTCTCGACCCAGCCCGGCTCGTCTCGTACCTGGGCACGGAACGAAAGATGAAGACGATCCAAGTGAAGAGCGTTAGGGAGGGCCGTAGCGAGATATTTTGGGTGGTGGTGCGGTAGCCCTGAAGGGCAATCCATTCACCTTCCCACCCTTTCAACCCGAGATAGAGCTCCAGGGCATGAAATAGCTAACCCGGACCAGAACGATAACTTGCTAAAACATACTCCTGCGTCGGCGGCACGCCGGAACCTGGGATTGGCTCCGAGCAATTTGGACTTATTTGCCTGGCCGCCGACGCGATCCGATCCGAAGCTGATGAACTGCTGGATTTTCGACGAACTTACCTTCTCTAGTACGCACTATGGCGGCGATCCTGCAAGCGAATTGCGAAGATTATCACAGGTTTTCCACAGCACTATTCCTGTAAGTGATTTACTTTAAGCAATATATAGCACGTACATCAATACGATCTTCTAGCTGTGGATATCCTCGAAGGTACTGAGTTCAGGCATAAGACCTGTGTAGTAGATCAAACATTTGTACTCGCTGTCTTCGGCGACCTTGTTCCATTTCCGCTTGAGTTCAGGAGGAACATTGCACGCAACTCCACAGTTGCTTCGGCCATGAGCAGTACCCTGGCGGGCAATCTCAGCGTCGGCGAGTCGGTGGTTCAATATCATTCGTCGAGACCAGCAAACGAAGTGCATGTCAAACTTCCAGGATTATCTTCGCGCGGGCTTACTTATTTCCGTGCTGACTTTGATCTTAGGTATTGCTTGCTGGCGGATGAATGGGAGAGATTTTTTGCCGCAAAAACCCATCTCCGACGGCTGCCACAGATCAGTTGCCGCTTTCGACTTCGCCCCCGATTCCTGACCGCGCCCAGTCGAATAAATGCTGCGACGTTGGGTCAGTGCTGATGGTGGCGAATGAAGAAGTGCCACTTATCGATGCCCGCCGGGACCGCGACGTCGAAGAAGCCGACCATCATTTCGTTGTAGGTCTGGTCTCCCCAGTAAACAGGGCTGTCGGCATTGGGATTATGTGGGTTCCTGCGCGAATTGTCATACCAGGCGACGGCTTGCAGCTTGGTTCCGGCCTTTAATAAGCGTGGCTCAGCCAGGCGATAGGTCAGCTGCCAGTAAAAATCATAGTTCACCCGAAGGAGAGTCTCCAGGCTGCCGTCATCATGCACGATGTTGTACTCAAACCGCTTGCCGCGCAGATGCATGTGCGGAAAGAAGCTGAGCAGCTTGGCGTCGTTCGGCAAGATGCCGTGAACTTCGACACGATAGTTGTCCGTGTTGGGCGGAATGGGAATGGGATCGTGATCGTTGGCCAGCTGGAGAGTAAAGATCCGCTCGCTAGGCGGCGTGTTCGCAAAGACCATGCCTACACTGGTCTGGTCCCGCGCCGCCCTCTGGTTCGTGGTGTAGTGCATCTGAAAAACCAGATCGGAGTAAGCGGGAATGAACTTCGCCATGCCCTCAGGCCAATGATCGGGCGAACTGCCGGGCGCATAGACGAGCAACATGTCGTTATCGGTCGCATGCGCCTGCTCCCGCAGCTTGTCATCTGCGAGCTGGGATACGGTGAACGGGACGTTGACGGGAGCAGGCCGCAGCCAGTTGGAATCCGGGGGACGAATGTAAATCACCGCGTGGTGCACATGATCCCGGCTCGTGGGGCGAACCTCCGCCATCTGCACCCATTTGTCCTCTCGGAAGCCGGTCGGGACAATTTCATAGGTATATTCGACATCTCCGGCAAGCGGAATGGGTACGGCCTGCGGCATGGTGACAATCGCCTGCGGCATAGAAATATTCCATCCCCCGGTCCAATGGCGCCGAGGCGCCGCCTTGTTGGGATCACCTGCCGGGGCATGCGCTTGGGCCCAGCGCGCAAGAGTGTCTATTTCGTTGCCATTGAGCGAGGGATCGTTGGCGAAGCGGCCAAACCGCGGGTCGGCAAACCAGGGCGGCATATTGCGGCAGCGCGCTCGTTGCCAGATGGAGTTGGCCCACGGCTTGGTTTCCTGGTAGGTCATGAAGGGCATGGGACCGATCTCGCCTGCGCGATGGCAAACTTGGCAGTGTTGTTCAAGAATGGGAAGTACATCGCCATAAAAGGTCGGAGAAGCTTTTCCGGCCGGCGTCGCTGGTGTATGGCTGAGAAGCAAGCTGGCTGGGATCATTATGACCGCCAAGGCGGCCACCTTTAGCGGCAAGGAAAAGGGCACAATCTATTCTCCCTGTTTTATTATCCCCTTGTCGAACGCAGCTTCCTTAGGCCCGCATGCACCCCGCTCTTCGTGGGATTCTCGCGGGGTTGCGGCGCTGCTTTCTGCTTCATGGCCCGGCTCGCGAGCAGAGGCTCGCGCAGCTTGCGCCACCCTACGCTTACAACCGTGATAGCATTTTTAGCAGCATTCTTCTTATGATCCGTTTTCTTCTCGGGCTGGCGAGTTTGCTTCTATTGGGTGGCTTTCTGATCGCTTCCGACAAGAAGCCCGTCGCCAAAGAGGGTTGGCTCGAAGTCCATTCGGCGCATTTCGATATCATCACCGACGGGGGGGAAAAACGGGGCCGCGAGGTGGCCGTCCGGCTGGAGCAAATGCGCATGGTTTTTGGCGGGCTGATCATGCGCGACAAGCTCAAGATGCCGGTGCCGGTCGAGGTCTTGGCGCTCAAGAGCGATGCTGATTATGAGAAGATTTCCCCCTTTCGTAAACGTACCGCTATCAGCGATCCGGGCTTTTTCCTTCCTGGCGAAGACAAGCACACCATTGTCCTCGATCTGTTCGCAGAAGATCC
>JAFATF010000135.1 GCA_019244045.1 Acidobacteriota bacterium | reverse complement strand
CAGCGCGTCAATCTGGTTTTTATGGGCATGGGCGAACCATTTCTCAATTACGACAATCTCATCAAAGCCGTTCATCTGTTAGCCGACGGTGTTCAGATTCCGGCATCACGCATGACCGTGTCGACCGTCGGCATCGTGCCGCGAATTACCGATTTCGGCCGTGAAGCCTTACGACCTAAGCTCGCCATTTCGCTCAATGCTTCGAACGACGAGTTGCGCACCGCACTGATGCCTGTCAATCGCAAATGGAATCTAGCCAAATTGATGGCCGCGGCCCGGCAGTTTCCCTTACGTCCACGCGAGAAGCTGACGTTTGAGTATGTGCTCCTCGATCATGTGAATGATTCTGAGACAAATGCCCGAGAACTCGTAGAACTGATCCGCGGATTGCAAGCCAAGGTCAATCTGATTGCCCTGAATCCGGGGCCGGGAATTACTTTTCGCACTCCCCCGCAAGAGCGAGTACTCAGATTCCAGAGCATTCTGCTGGCGGGGGGCGTTCCCGCCTTCATTCGCCGCCCTCGCGGGCGAGACATTTATGCCGCCTGCGGACAGCTGAAGCGCACCAGAGACCTGATGAAGCCGATGCTCTAGTCTTAACCTACCCGATGGGCTGGCCCCAAAATAGCGTCGGCAGCGCGGACTGCCGGGGGCGCAAGGACAAAGGTTCTTTCTGCCGCACTCCCGAGGCAGGTGCGTAATGTTACCGCGCGCACCCCAGTTCCGGTCATGATCTTTAAAAACCTGGCCGGGGATATTTTCGAGCGCACCCGCGGGTCCGCTAAGCACCAGTTCTTGAGCAAACATGCTAGTTGGGTTTTTCATCGACCTCGACCTGCTGCGGGATGTCGACGCTCCATTTAGTGACTTGCCGCCGTTGCAGTTGCCGAGCTTGCCGCACGAGCATTGGCCATGACGGGAAGTTCAATGCGAAAGAGGGCTCCACCTTCAGGGCGATTGCGGCAGACGATCTTTCCGTTATGTTCCTGCACGATACCATAGCATGCACTCAGTCCTAAGCCGGTACCTTGTCCGACTGGTTTTGTGGTGTAAAAGGGATCGAAGACGCGCTCGGGCTCGCGCGCTCCTGGCCCATTATCTGAGAACTCCAAAACTACGCTCTCCCCCTCACAGTGGGCCGAGACCTTGATCATCCCCCCGCCGACCTCATCGAGGGCCTGGATAGCATTATTGGCGATGTGCACGCAAACCTGCAGGAGTTGGTTGGAATCACCGAGCACCGGAGGCAAGTCGGCAGCCAGCTCGGTGCGTAATTCCACCCGGTGAGTATGCAACTGCGGTTGCACCAGCTTCGTAGCAGTCTGTGCGATCAACGTAAGACTGACCGCGGTTTTCTCGCTGGGGACTTGGCGTGCGAAACTCAGCAGGCTGGCGACCAATACCTTGGTGCGGCGCACCTGTTGCGTGATTTTTGCGACCATTGAGCGCTGTGGTTCACTCAGTTCGGTCCCGGCCAGCAGGTCCGAATATCCCATTAAGGCGGTCAGAGGATTGTTGAGTTCGTGGGCTGCGCCCCCCACCAGCTCGCCCAATGCCGCTAATTTTTCCGATTGCACCAGCTGCGCCTGTACTCGTTTGAGATTTTCGAACGATTCCTGGGAGGCTCGTACCAGGCTAAGCAGCTCGCGATCGAGCAGTTGCTGTTTGCGCAAGACCATCGCTCCCATAACCACAATGGTAGAAAGGGTCAGCAACAAGCGAAAGTGGTCGACCGGAGCGGGAGTGCGGCGATCGAGAAAGCTCCAAAGCGCAAACAGAGGCAAGGAGAAGGTTGCTACCATGCCCAGACGGGCAACCCAGATTCTGTGGCGACTCGACAATTCGGCCCGTTCTTGTCCCGGCCGAATTCGTCTTCCGATCAGTCCAACCACGGTGACCCAGGCTAAGGAAGCAACTAGAGGCAGGTCATACCAGCTTCCCGAGTAATAGGTGTTTCTTGCCAGTGCCAAATTGGCCACATAGGAGCTCAGCGAATAGGTCGCGGTGGCCCCAAACCAATGTCCAAACACTGTCTTCCAGGCGTGGGTGCTGCGCATCCAGCCGTACGCCAGGCTCGTCAGCAGCACAATCTTTTCAATTAAATAGAGAGCGTTAAGGTTGCGATTATAGGCCATTCGGTCGGGAGCCGCGTACTGCCAGGGAACGACCGCAAACAGGTACAAAAAGATCCACCAAATAAGCAGCAGCGAAAAATCGACACTGCCAAAGCGGGCGACGCGCTCGTCTTCGTTGCGGTGGGGTTCGAGAGCCACCGCGGCGATCATGGGAACCATGTGTAGAAACAAAACGATATCGAGAAGAAAAAGATCGGGCACTTCCTGGCGCAAGCCAATCTCGAAGTAGTTCCAAAGCATCTGGTAACAGAGCCAGAGAGCAATGCCCATTGACATTAAAATCCAGAACCAACGAATACGGCCTGCGCTGGCGAGAACGTTGAGAAAGAGAATGGTGACACCCGACACCAAGAGCAAGAACTGAGTGATGTCGCTGATAACCGTAAGAGGGAAGCCGCGGGGGAGCAGCAAGGCGGCCGCCGCCTGCAGTGCGGGCAAGGCTAAAACTACCCCTAGCCAGAGCTCGGAGCGTCTAGACATGGCAATCCTTGGCAATTTTAGTCTCGTGGCAGAAAGCGAGCGAGGTACTTCCGTAACCAGGCAACCTGATTGACAACTGGCGACGAGCAGCCGCTGCCGGGAAGTTTATCGTGGTCTTTGGTGTGGATATTCAGTAATATACGTGTTTTACCTGTTAACCTACACGGCTGTATTCGCTTGCGTTTCCTTGGCAATCGAGCCCGGTTTTTATGGAGACTCAGGGCGCCTGTCAGTCCTGACGAGACCCGCCGCATCGAAAGATGGTTGGCCACCGCCCGCGTGTTCCTGGCCACCTCGGCGCTGGTGGCGATTTGGTTCGAGCCTAATGAGTTGTCAGCTGGCTCGAGCATGCCCTATTGGCTGTTGCGGATTTTTATCGCGCACAGCGTCGTGGTGATGCTGCTTGTGCGCTGGCGGCGACAGTCCACGACCTCCTTCCGCCTGGTGGTACACGCAGTTGACATCGTTTGGCCGGCGGTCATTTCCTTGTATGCCACTGGCCAGCCCAACCCATTCTTTCTTTTTTTCGTTTTCGTGATGCTGGCTGCCGCCTATCGCTGGGGGTTGTGGGAAACGCTCGGCACAACTGTGGCGGCGGTGGTATTGCTGTGGGCAGAATGGTTGCTTTTATTTGAGGGAGTTCGGCCGCCTGGTGTTGTGGTCAGCGATTTCGAGGCCAAGCGATTCTTTATGCGTTCGATCTCTCTGGTCATTACCGGACTTTTTCTGGGATACCTGGCGGAGCAGCAGAAAGAACTGCGGGCGGAAAAGACGGTGATTGCACGGATCCTCGGTAGGGCGCGAGTAGAGTTAGGATTATCGGGAACGCTCCAGGCCATCCTGAATGAACTGATGAAAACCTTTGAGGCTGGCTCGGCCATCGTCGCGAGTCAGGAAACAAACAGTTTGCGGGTGTTCGTGGCCATGGTCGAGGCGGGAGGCAGTCCTGATGCCCGCCTGGCGTGGCTCGAGCCGAGCTCTGAGGATTGGGATCTCTATCTGGGAGAATGGTCCGAGGATGCGTTCCTTATAAGAAAGAATTCCCGTCGCGCTTCAATCCCTTATGAGCTGATCACCGTCAGCGAACAAGACAAGGTACAAAAAAGCCGTGGTTCGGATCTCATTTTGGCCGAGCGCCTCGCGCTTCGGCATCCCTTTCGAGCGGCTGCCTCGGTGTCGTTCACCTTTGGGCGGGAGTGGCGGGGCCGGGTCTTTCTCTTCAATCCGCGGCTCACGGGAGAGCGCGTCGAAGAGCTTAGGTTCCTGCAGGAACTCGTGCGGCAAGTAGGACCGGCAGTTTATAACGTATTTCTGCTGCGTCGGCTACGCCTGCGTGCGGGCGCCGTGGAGCGTGCCCGCGTGGCGCGCGAGCTGCACGATGGTGCGGTGCAATCGCTGATTGCCATGGAGATGCAAGTTGACGTACTGCGGAGAAAATCCGACAGCTTGACCCCGGCGGCAGCCAACGAGCTCAGCCGTATCCAAGGTCTGCTCCGCGAGGAAGTTTTGAAGTTGCGTGAACTTATGCAGGAGATGAAATCGATTGAGGTAGATGCCCACAAGCTGCCCACGTTCCTGCATGACACGGTGGAACGATTTCAGCGGGAAACCGGAATTGCGGCGCATTTCACCTTTGACCAGGAACCAGTGGGTATGGAACGGCGGGTGTGCCGGGAGGTGACGCGTATCGTGCAAGAAGCGCTGGTCAATGTGCGCAAGCACAGCGCCGCACAGCATGTTTTCGTGCAGCTGCATTCCAACGGCGCCGGGTGGCAGCTGATTATCGAGGATGACGGGCAGGGATTTGGCTTCGCCGGCCGGCTTTCACAAAGCGAATTGGATGACTCACGCAAAGGACCGCTGGTGATTAAGGAGCGAGTGCGTTTAATTAACGCCCAACTCACGATAGAATCGAACCCGGGACGAGGCTCACGCCTGGAAATTCTTGTTCCCCAACAGCGGGAGGCTGCCCATGGATAGAAAGGGTTCCATTCGCCTCATCATTGCTGATGACCATCCTATTTTTCGCGATGGTTTGCGCCGCCTCCTGGAAGCCGAGTCGGACATGAAAGTAGTGGGCGAAGCCAAAGATGGAGCTGAGGCGGTAAAACTGGCGCGCCAGCTCAAGCCCGATATCATGCTGCTGGATCTGGCGATGCCCCATCACCCCGGGCTCGAAGCGCTGCGCGAACTAAGCGATGGCGGCGGGAACTCGGTGCGGGTCATTCTTCTGACCGCAGCGGCGGAAAAGAATCAGATCGTCGAAGCTTTGCAGCTGGGTGCTCGGGGAGTGGTTCTTAAGGATTCGGCCACGCAGTTGCTGCTCAAGGCCATCCATACGGTAATGGCAGGCGAGTACTGGGTGGGGCGCGAGTCTGTCTCCAACTTGGTTCAGTATCTGCGTAACCTGATCCAGTCATCGACCGATACGGCTCGCCAGAAAAGGTTCGGATTGACGCCACGAGAACTGGAAATTATCTCCGCCGTGGTCGCCGGTTTTGCCAATAAAGAGATCGCCGAGTACTTCAAGATCAGTGAAGACACGGTCAAGCATCACCTCAGCAATATTTTCGACAAACTTGGTGTGTCGACGCGACTAGAACTGGCGCTCTTCGCCGTTAACCAAGCTCTTCCCCTGGCGCCGATCTCCTGACCCGGAGCGCTCGGCTTCTCGCCGCGCCGTTCTTGCTGATGAAGCTCGTGTTAAATCACAGCAGCATCTCCTGCTGCGGCTGCGCAGGCGCTCCATCTAATCCTAGAGCGCTTATTTACAACTCACTGAATATAAAAGTGGTTAACTTAATGGCACTTTCGTGCTAGCGGCAATCACCTTCGGGCTATTGGGGCTGAGCGGGACAAACGCTAAGCTATGACTACGGCTCGCTACCGGGATTTCTGCTATTTTTTCGTGTGTCTACCGGGGCGCAGCCGAAGGAGACTCGCTGTGGCCAATCTATTACGGAGGTTTTGGCGCGATGAGCGAGGACAGGATATCGCTGAATACGCCGTAATGTTGGCGGTAATTCTGGTCATCGTCATTGGCACCGTCCGGCTCATCGGTAGCAACGCCAACACCGTCTTTTCTCAAGTCGGCAGCGCTATTCAATAGCGCCATCCTGCGGCGGTTGCTTCCCCCCCAATGCTCGCGCTAAGTCTTAGAGGAAAGATGGCGCCTAAGTGCGCCTGGTGGCAATTTGCTGCTGCGCTTAGCCGAACATTCGGCCAAAGCCAGCCAGGTTCCCCTGCGATCGTGCCCTTCAGCAGCGCACCAGATTATCGGCTTCGAGGCCGCGGGTCGCATTGCGCGTGTCTACTACCAGGCGAGCTTCCCGCACGACCCGCGCGTAGTCATAATCGGAGTGGTCGGTCACGATAAGCACGCAATCGTATTGGCCGAAATTATCCAGTTCGGCGCGCTTCATCTGGAGATCGTATTTACGACCTCGGCCGATATAGGGAAAATAGGGGTCGTGATAGGAAACACTGGCGCCTTCCTTTTGCAGCAGTTCGATGATGGTCAGCGCCGGTGATTCCCTGAGATCATCGATATCTTTCTTATACGCGACACCCAAAACTAAAACTCGCGAGCCGTTCAAGGCTTTCCTTTGCCGATTGAGGGCGTTGATCACCGCGGCAATAACGTGGTAGGGCATGGCCACATTGACTTCGCCCGCCAGTTCAATGAACTTGGTTCGGAAATCAAATTCTTTGGCTTTCCAGGAGAGGTAGAAGGGATCGACAGGAATACAGTGGCCACCCAGCCCCGGACCGGGATAAAAAGCGTGGAACCCGAAGGGCTTCGTGGAAGCCGCCTCGATAATTTCCCAGATATCCAGCCCCATACGCAAGCAGAGCAGCTTCAACTCATTCACCAGGGCGATATTCACACAACGATAAATATTCTCAAGCAGCTTAGTCATTTCTGCGGCAGCCGGGGAAGAAACCCGCACCACGCGCTTGAAGATCGATCCGTATAAAACCGCGGCCAGATCGGCAGCCTGAGGATCGAGGCCACCAACCACCTTGGGAATATCAGGGCGTGCCACGGTGGTGTTGCCCGGGTCTTCGCGTTCCGGCGAAAAGGCAACGAAGAATTCCTGCCCTAAGCTTGGCTCGCCCTGCGAAGCTTTGAGCCCAGCCCGGTTGTTTTTTTCCAGGATGGGAATCAACACTTCTTCCGTGGTGCCGGGGTAGGTCGTACTTTCGAGGACAACCAACTGTCCGGCGCGGAGATGAGGAGCAATGGCTTCGGCCGTGTTGGTGATATAGCTTAGGTCGGGCTCGTGGTACTCGTTCAGGGGCGTGGGCACGCAGATAATGATGGCGTCCATCTCGGTTAAGCGCGAATAATCCGACGTGGCGAAAAATCCGTGATGGATGGCAGCCTGGATATCCTGCGCTTCAATTCGGTAAATGTAGGACCCACCCTGGTTCAGAGTATCGACCTTGCGGCGATCGATGTCGAAGCCGGTGACCGGGAACTTCTGCCCAACATAGAGCAACGCCAGCGGCAGGCCAACATAGCCCAATCCAATTACAGCGAGCTTGGCCTGACGAGCCTCGATTCTGGTTCTTAGTTCGGCAGAAAGCGCGGATGATATGGTTTGAGAAATCATATAAGTAAGACTAAGAAACAGGCAATTCTAGCATGCCGTCCGGGCATAACCCGGTTCGGGTAGTACGCTGAAATGGCTGCTTGCGCATATCTTCCTAAGTTGCTGATAGGATGTGCATCAGCGTATGCAGATTATTTGCGGGCTGCAAGCTGCCGAGCGCGCTTCCCTTGTTCGGGCCCCTGGTGAGGAATTCGATCGCTCATGACCAAGGCCCGCTTGTTCCTCATCCTGGTCACGGCAGCGACGATCCTTTTCTTGCTGGGAGCACGCCTCCTTGTGCTCGAGCATCCTGAGCACGCTGACACGATCGTGGTGCTTGCCGGGGAAACGTATGAGCGCCCCGAGCGAGGAGTGCAGCTGTTACAAGCAGGATACGCTGCCAAGCTCGTCCTCGACGAGCCGATTCATCAGCGAGTATTCAACTGGACTGTTCCCGAGCTAGCGCAACGCTGGATTAATACTCTCCCGCAGGCGCCTCGAATGTCGGTATGTCCAATCTCGGGCTGGTCTACCAAGCAAGAAGCGCACGAGGTCGCAGAGTGTTTGCAACGAGTGAATGCCCATAACGTCCTACTTGTCACCTCTGATTTTCATACCCGACGGGCCTTTAGCATATTTACGCACGAGCTGTCCGGCTATCATTTCAGCATAGCTGCCAGCCACAACCCCACACGCTTTGGTTTCGCCTGGTGGCAACACCGGGAATGGGCTAAGACGACGCTCTACGAATGGATCCGGCTGCTGTGGTGGGAACTGGTCGATCGCTGGCATTAGCAGGGTTAGCAAAGAGATTGAACTTCAAGGTAATGGGCGATTTTCGCTTGCCGAGCAGGTCAGACGGTTGCTATCGCGCGCTCCTCTTGAGAAATGGCGGCCGTCAGCCTGGCCAAGAATCTCTCTTTGTCCGCGGCGACGCCTGGCGCAGGCGAGAGCGGCCCGCGACAGTTCACCTCCCCATGGCAGCAAATCTCAAGGACTTTTACTTCCTGAAATAATCCAGAATAGCCTGCGCCTGGGCGCGGTTGACCACCGCCGACAGGGCTGCCGCATCGGCCTGTTTCACAGCTTGCAGGCTGCCGAAGTGTTCGAGCAAGCGTCGGGTGGTGCTCTGGCCGACTCCGGGAACACTTAGCAACTCCGTCGTGCGGTCGCGCATTTGGCGGCGCTTGCGGTGGAAGGTGATGGCAAAGCGGTGCGCTTCGTCGCGGATCAGCTGTATGAGGTGAAGTACGGGAGAATGGTGATCAAGCACCACGGGCTCGTCTTCCTGGCCGAAAACATAGATGATTTCTTCACGTTTGGCAATGGCTGCCAATGGCTGGTTGATAATTTCGAGCGAGTCCAAGGCCTCGGCGGCAGCGTGCAGCTGGCCGAGTCCGCCGTCAATAAGCACGAGGCTCGGCATGGGCTTCTTTTCATCCTGCCTGCGCTGGTAGCGCCGCGAGACTACCTCGCGCATGGACGCGAAATCGTCTACTCCTTCGACCGTCTTGATAATAAATTTGCGGTAGTCGGACTTTTTCATCTCGCCCTCCTGCCAGACGACCATGGAGGCCACCGTCTCGGCGCCCTGAATATGCGAGATGTCAAAGCATTCGATGCGGCGTGGCAATTCGGGGAGGGCGAGCGCATCCTGCAAAGCTTCCTGAATGGCACGTAAGCTGGGCTTCATCACGCGAAAACGCTGGTCATAGGACTGCTTAGCGTTGTTCCCGGCGAGGTCAATCAAGGAGCGCTTCTCGCCGCGCTGAGGTATGACAAGGTGGACACGAGAAGTGCGGCTCGCCTGTGCGGTTACCTGGTCCGATAGCAATTCTTCGAGCATCTCGCGATCTTCGAAATCAATCGGCAGATACACGTCGCGAGGCACATAGGGTTGGCCAATATAGACCTGCTTGACTAGAGCGGAGAAGAATTCACCGGGATCGAATCCATCATCGCAGCAATGGGGTGCGCCAGCTTTGAAGGCGAACTCGGGAAGATCTTCCCAGAAAAACTCGCGTCGATCGAGAACCTTGCCTTGGCGCATGTGAAACAAGTTCACGGCCAACATGTGATTCTCGTAGTGGAAGCCGAAGACGTCGGCGTCATCGCCCTCGGTGGAGGCAATTCGCTGTTTTTCCTGCAGTTGTTCGACGGTGGAGATCAGATCGCGGTACTTGGCAGCACGCTCGTATTCCTGGTTTTCTGCAGCCGTCTCCATGCGTTGGCGGAGCGATCGCGACAAATCCGTCTGACGGCCCTCGAGAAACAGCTTCACATCACGAACCGCTTCCAGGTAGATGTCAGCCGTAGTGAGCCCAGCTACGCACGGGCCTAGGCAGCGCCGGATATAAAACTGCAGGCAGGGACGTGGGTGGGTCCGGATGAGGTCCACCTGACACGACGGGATAAGAAAATGGCGGTGGATCAGGTCGACAATGCGATAGGCGAGATTGGCGGGGAAATACGGGCCATAATAGGCGCTCGCATCCTTCCTTAGGCGCCGGGTTACGTAGACGCGGGGGTAGGTTTCCCCTAGTGTGAGTTTTATGTAGGGATAGGTTTTATCGTCGCGCAGTAAGATGTTGAAGCGGGGTTTCTTCTGCTTGATGAGATTGTTTTCGAGGGCCAGGGCCTCTTTATTGTTGGCGACAATAATATAGTCAACATCCACCGCCTCACGAACCAAGGTGCCGGTCTTGGCGTCAGCGATGCGACCTTCGTGGAAATAGGAACTGACCCGGCTACGCAGGTTCTTGGCCTTGCCCACATAGATGACCTGACCTTCCCCGTTTTTGTACAGATACACTCCGGGCGCGGTTGGAATCATTCGGATTTTGCCGTGAAGGTCCACAAAATCGGGTATTCTCATTGTATTAGACCCTGTGAGGACTGGGACCAAGCCCCAGGAGGAATCATTCGTGACCGAAATCTCTCCGCCGGGAACCATCTGGTGGTGCCCTCATTGCGGACGTATTGCGGCTGACAAAGAAGGTCATATGGCAGCCCTCGGCTGGACCAAGCAATGCACTCAATATGCTGTGCTGGTTCTCGAAGATAGTCTGAAAGTTGACGAGACTGGGCGGGTGATTCAGGCCGCTTTAGTGGACAGGTCTGGACTCTCCAGCAAAGCGAATGAAATCAGGATTTCGCCCGAAAAAATACACTCGAAGGCCAACTGAATCTTTGAACTCCGGTGAAGACGCGCTAAGGTTCGTTGTTCGAACCCGGCCTTCGCCTCCTAACCGCGAGCTTCACCCTCCGTTGCCGCGTTATTACGCAAGGCCTGCAAAAACTGGCCGTGCTCGGTCTGCAGAGGCACGGGATCGTTCCCCTCAAGTAGGGTCGTGGCAACTGCTTTCATATGAGGATGGCGATCCTCGAATACACTTCTCGCCGTGTTTCACCGCGAAATGAAAGCTGTCATCTTTTTTCCAAATGCCACGAGGAGCCGCTACCAGCATGAAACGAGTAGCCGATTCCCCTGCGTGGCTGATATTCCTGGGCGAAATAGACCGCAGCTCAGCTCCTCATGTAAAATTTTCATATTTTGGCCGGCTTTGCTAGTACAAAACCAGCGGGTTAGCTGCTATTCCACGCCCTTATCCCTGCAAGTTTTTTATACTCAGCAACTTACATGTGCTTTCTGACTTTGCTCAATTGGCATGCGCGTTGCTCTGGTCGAGAGCGGGACAACGTGAGTAGATCCGAGGGACTCAAAGCTTTAGCATAAACAGTAAGGGTAAGGAGCCCGTTCCGACATGAACCGCACTTCGCTAGTTTCACTTCTGGCCATGGGTATGCTGGCTTCGGTAGGCTGTGCCACCAAAAACTACACCCGCCAGCAGACCACCCCACTCATTAACAAGACCAATGAACTGGATGACCTGACGGCAAAGAACACACGCGATATCAAAGACGTGGATACGCGTGCCCAGGACGCTATCCAGAAGGCGCAGGCTGCTGCCAGCGCAGCTGATCAAAAAGCTGTGGCTGCTGGTCAATCCGCTGATCAGGCCCAGAATCTGGCCACAAGCGCTGTCAACCGCGTGACCAGTCTGTCGAATACAGTTGCTAATCTCGACAATTATCGTCCCGTCGCCGAGACCTCTGTCCTATTTGCATTCGACAAGGATAATTTGACAAAGAAAGACAAGGAGGCCCTGGACGATCTGGCGAAGGACATTCCCAACGCCAAAGGGTACATCATCACCGTGGAAGGCGGCACCGATTCGGTCGGCAGTTCCGAGTACAACTACGACCTTAGCCAGCGCCGCGCTGACTCGGTGATCCAATACCTGGCTGCCAAGTACAACGTGCCCGCGCACAAGATCTATCTGATCGGCCTCGGCAAGGACAAGCCCGTGGACAGCAACAAAACCGCCGCGGGTCGAGCTAAGAACCGACGTGTGGATATCAAGTTAATGACCAACACAGCCGCAACCCAGTCGCCCAATCAGAGCCCGTCGGCAGGCGCAACGCCGCCTCCCGGAGAGTACTAGCTTTCTCCCTCCTCCCCGGAGGATTCGCCAACCAGGCTGCTCATCTTTATGAGCGGCCTGTTTTTTTTAGCCGAGCGTGTTCGACAGCTAGCTAGGAGCTGTAAGTCCTCTACCCAAGCTGATGGCGGTTAAGGGTGAGCCAAGCGCAAGGGTGAGATAACAGTCACCGCGCAGTGGGGCTGAAAGCACCGTCGAGCAAAGACGCGATCACACGAACCCGGGGGAAGGCCTACAGTGGCGGGTGAGCAAGCAAATGTGCACGCTGGGGTCGCTCGGAATCCGGTGGTGTGAAAGGGGAAAGACGAGCGATCGTCTCCCCTATCCCGGTTAGCGCGGATGCAAGAAGCCTGAAGGCGTGGGCTCACAATTTGCCGCAGCTACCGATCGGCACGGCCCGGCCAAGAGAGCGGGAGCTTGTGTCCCATACAGAAATTCGAGACCAAGCACGCGCTGCTGGAAATCAAAGCTGACCCGCCGGAATTGCAAGGCGGATATTCCGAGCATCCCCTGAAATTCGCAACAATTAGGAACGTTCGCCAGCAAGGCGGTGCTGGCACTTAAGTCGGTATTACCGATTCGGACCCTGTTCAGCTGGACTTGGGTCGCGATCAGATCCCCGGCAACGTTCGACAATGGAATCGTATTTCTCAACGGCAATTTGGCCATCGCAGCTGGCAGCTGGTCTCGAAACAATACGAACTGTGAAGAACCAGTGTCTATCATCAGGTTTAGCTCCGTACTGTTCAGTTGCGCTGCAACAACTACAAAGGTTTTGTTAGGTACCATGTGAATGGTGCGTGATGGCATATGAATGGTGCCGAATTGGATTTTCCGAGATAGATAATCAAT
>JAFATF010000735.1 GCA_019244045.1 Acidobacteriota bacterium | reverse complement strand
CGTTACTCAGCGCTGCTACATCAAGAGCACTGATCGGCAGAGCATCTCCGCACTCGAAACCCTCGAAAGAGCCTTTTTGTGCGCAGATAGTGCGCAGTGCGCCACCAGTCAAATCCAGTAACGTATAATTGCTTCAACTCTTAGGCCCCGTAGCTCAGATGGATAGAGCAGCGGTTTCCTAAACCGCGTGTCGGCAGTTCGAATCTGCCCGGGGCCCCCATGTTTCGTGTTTCTTCAACCTTTTGCTCTTCATGGGTTGCATGATTGCATTTTGTTGCTGACGTGTCATCCAGCCGATGAACGCCTCTTCCTCTATATGCACTAAGCACAAGGCCACATAGGCTGACCACTCGACGATATTCGCCGCGATCCGATCTCGAACATGGCTGGCGCGATCCTGAAGCAACCAGGCTTGTGAACGTAGTTGCGCAGCTTCTGAACGGGCGCAGTTCGGAAGCTTCACTGCTGCTTGGAAATACCGTACATGGAGATTACAACATCGATGAAAGTACCTGTGTCGCGAAAAAAGACGAGATCATTGCAACGCTAATCTTGCTTTCAAGCAATGTATTTACTAGCTTTTCATCTTGGATTTCCAGCAAGACTCACTGCCAGAGACCAACGCGCCTACCCTTCTTGCTCTTCCGGCATTGTCTTGGCATTCCGTAATTCGCCCCATGGGAGGATCAAACCTTCTTCACTCTGTCCGACTTGAATAGCTCCCCAGCGTGCAGCGCCGAGGCGCATGTGGATGGGAAACGGCGTCGGAAAAAATTCCCCGCGTCAGATCTTAAGGCAGAAGCTCTATTGTTTTTGGTGCTAAACACTCGCGGAGCGGTGTGCAAGTAATTTCCGCTCTCGCGCAACGGCGCCACCATGCGGCGAAGCGGGCTCGCGCCAACACATCCCAGCAAACCATGAGCTTACGGCAGCTACAATCGTCGTCTCACAGTTGCCCAAGACCGGACCCGTCGAGCGCAGAGCAATCCAGCTCCCAGAACTCGCGACGGGACCGGCACCATAGCCCAATTCTCGATCACGAGAATATCAGTCCGAGCCGGACGGCCCAGCAGATTGCGAAGGCTTGCATCCACGGGCTACGCCAGATCCTTCCCGCTTCGCGGCTGACGCGAGCAAGTAGGCGATCGTAGGCATGCGACGACATCCTTGACCACCTCGTCGACGAAGCCGCGGCGGCTTCATCGCGTCTCTTTTCGGTTCATTCTCGCGACGTTCGGACCGCGACGACGGACCGCCGCTCGTTAGGCTAACGTTCTTCTTCGCGTCAGCTTGATGCGTGATTACGATCCCGCCACCCCGCTTACAAGCAATCCATGCCGGCGAGACGAAGATGCTGACTATTTTTCGCTCCCTTGGTGGAGAGGGCGCATCAAGGGATTTGAAGGAGCCGAAAGTGCTTAGCTTACGTCAGTCGTGCGCCGCAGGAAATGAAACAATCCAGCAATTGGCAAAAGAGCATCATGGCCAGCTAAGTTGGAACTGCACGCCCAAGTCAGATTGATGTCGGTACGCGGTAGTCGCGCTCTCCCGCGGCGTCACAAAGATACCGTTACGCTCCCCCACATCTTCCATGCTGCGTAAAAGGGTTGGTTTTCAAGGTTAGCAGTCATCCCGCGCAAGTCAGAACTTGACCCGCACCATGAACTGAATCTGCCGCGGCAGCCCAGTCCCGGTGTTCGGAGAAGCACCATTGTCATTGTTATTGTTGAAATTTACCGTCGTGCTGATGATCCCAAAGCCTCCAGCCGATGCCAGCGAGCCTGGCCTATTCGCCACTGTCGTATCGACATAAGCGAGGGTCAGATTACCGGGATCTCCCAGTTGAACGTGATTGAAGATGTTGAACGCCTGCACCGCGAACTCCAGCGAAGTGCGCTCGGTGAGCTTCGTCTCCTTCGTAAGTGCAAGATCGATCTGCCAGCTATTCAGGGCACGGATGGCTCCGTTCGGCTCATCGCCAAAGCGAGTAAAGTTTCCGTTCGCATCTACAGGCGGAGGCTGAAATGCTGCAGCGTTGATGTAGGGCAGGCCGAAGTGGCGCCCGCTTGAGAGCGTCAGAGGCATACCGGGAACTAGGTCTGGACGCTGTTTGGTCTGGTCGTTGCCGTCGGGAAGGAGATAGTTATCGGTCAAACCCGCAGCCGCGAACGGATTGTTGGGATCGGTGATCGTACCGCTGAGATCCATCAGAACGGTGAGCGGGTGCCCAGTGTGCCACAGGCCAACACTGCTCAGCTGCCAGCCTCCCAGAACTTTGCCCATTACCCCGGGAGAGTTCAGGAAGGTCTTTCCGGGTCCAAACGGCAGGTCATAAACTGCATTGAGGGTAAAGTTATGGCGCACATCGAAAATGCTGGGACCTTTGTCGCAGCCCAGGCAGCTTACATTCTCCGGTCCTGTCGATTCACCGCCTCCCACCGAGCCGTCATTGATCGAGTGCGACCAGGTGTAACGCGCCTGTAACGATAAGCCCTTGCTGAAACGGCGCTCAAGTGCCAAGCCGAGCGCGTTGTAAGTACTCGCTCCGATATCTCTCTTAATATCGACAGAGCCAAAGGGATCGGATGTAGAAGAGCCAGGCACAGTCGGATCGGGAAGATAGTACTGGTCCAGCGGACGAACGCAATCGCTACCAGCACCGTTAAGCCTCACCGGGCTCGTACATAGGTTCACTGCCCCGCGAGAGAATAAGTGCACTCCTCTGCTACCTAGGTATTGCGCAGAAGCAAGAAAGTTTCCTAGAAATTCGTGCTCCACGGTTAGTCCCCACTCCTCCGCGTAAAGGTCGCGGCGATCTTGCCGCTGCAAGGCGCGGGGGTGCGCACCTGCCTTTTGGGCATTGCCAAGTCCGGAAAGGTCGGGACTCGTTTGCTCATAAGCAGGTACTAGCGCACCGGGGTTATTGAGCACTACCCGAAACGTGTCACTTTCCAGTGCGGCGTTGAGATCATCGTTCTGGGCTGCACCGTGATAAATGCCAAACCCCGTTCGAAATACAGTTTTCCCGTGAAGCGCGCTAGGAGCCCAAGCGAGTGCAAGCCGGGGATCAATATTCCTGTAGTTCGGATTGTACAGAGCTGGGTTTTTGGGGCACGGCGGCGTGTTGATTGGTCCCAGAGTCGGCGATACTGGTGGCACGTTGAAAGAGCCTGATCCTAAGCACACTCCGTGAAAGGCGTTCAGGTCGAAAACTGTCGTGCGGTTGGTGGCTTCGTGGGCCACTCCATAATATTCCCAGCGCACGCCGGCGGTCAGCGTCAGTGTCGGAGTCACCTTCAACTCATCCTGGAAATATGGCATATAAAACGTGCGCCTCAAGCGATGACAGCACCAAGGAGCATGGAAGGTAATGTTCGAAAGCGTCGCCGTGGTCATGTCGTCGGTATTGCCAAAAGTGAGAATGTTGTCCGCGGTTTGACCCTGATTGAGCCTGACACGCCGGATTTCCATACCTGCTTTAAAAGCGTGACGGCCCCGCGTCCAGATCAAGTTATCAACAACTCCATAGGTGGTACCAATCTCGATGTCGGCGGTGTTATCGTTCAGGGTGACGAAATCGGGCGTGCTCACGGAAAATGCCAGCGCGCTCGCCTGAGGGTTGTGATAGGGGGAGCGATTGACATACAACTTGGCTTCGTTGAACAACCTGGGCGAGAAGGTATGCTCCAACGCAATCAGGTAGTTTGCGGGGTGGTTGATAACCTGAAGCTTGTCGCCCGGAAGACTGGCTCCGTTAGGAGCATCGACCAGGCTGATGTCGCGTTGGGCACGCCCGTAGAGCAGAGTTTTGTCGCTGATCCGATGGTCGAGCCGTATTAGCCACGTGTCTTCATGGATGGTGGTAGGCGTCGCTGCTGTGAGCAAATCGATGTTGTTGCTGTCACTCGGGCTGGATAGACTCCCTTGCCACTGAAATGCCGCGTCTGGATACACGAATCGTGGGGAACAGCCATTGATCGTACCCACCGAGGCACGCCATGGATAGCCTTGCATGATGGGACACATCTGGGGGGACTGATTCAACACAGTTTGCTGAAACGGAACCGGCAGAGCCTGTCCGGTTGTATTGCTAAAGCCCACTTGAGTGCCCGCAGGAACTGCAAATAACTGAGTGGTGGACTGGAATTGTCGGAGCCCCTCGTAGCTGATAAAGAAAAAAGATTTGTCTTTCTTGATGGGGCCGCCCAACGTCAGTCCGTACTGCCCCATACGAAACGGAGGCACCGCCGGTTTGCCGTTGATGTCGAAGTCGTTGAAGTTGCGCGCGTCAAAAAAGGAATTCCTGAAATAGCCAAAGACCGAGCCATGCAAGTCGTTCGTTCCAGATTTGGTAACCACATCAATTTGGCCACCTGCCTGTGTTCCATATTCCGCATCATACAAGGCGCTATTGACGCGATACTCTTCCACTGCGTCCTGAGAAATCTGCAAACGCGTTTGTGATTTCTGGGCCTGTTCCTGAATACCGCCGGCATCGACACCGTCGAACTGAAAATTGTTATCGTCCCGGGCCCGGCCGGCGAAGCGGATGGTTCGCTGATCGCCGCCACCGTCATCCTGAGCGAATGGCGCCAGCAACGCAAAGCTTGCCCAGTCACGTCCGTTATTGGGGAGATTCGCGATCTGATTTGTGTTGATGACCGTAGAAGCCTCCGCAGAACTGCGCTCCGCAGGCGCCGGTATGTCGTGTACTTCGACTTGCTCCATAATCGCGCCTACAATGAGACCGACATCCAACGTGTGTATCTGGCCGACTTGTAGGGTTACATCCTCAATGACCTTGGTCTGGAAGCCCTTATTGCTAACGGTTACGGTATAGCGGCCCACCGGCAGACCAGGGAAACGGTAATACCCCTTTCCGTTGCTGGGTTGCGCCTCGGTAACCCCGGTGTCCACAGCCAGAATTTTCACACTCGCTCCCACGATCACACGTCCCGACGGATCGCTGACCGTGCCTGCAAGCTCCGCCCGATCTACCTGGGCGAAAAGCGACGGCGTCGCGAGCGTAAGCAGAAGGACGATTACGAATGAAACAATGCCCGCCGCTTGGTGCAGTTTCATCGTCACCTGATTGCGAAAGGACGCAAGACTCGCGAGCAAGCTGAGTGCGATGGAAGCAAACAGCGCGGGAATAAGGCGGGTCATAGGATCTCCTTAGAGGTATCCAGACAAACGACGGAAATCAGCAGATTACTGCCTTCGGTTATCCCTAACCGCTTAGACGAGAGCTTCTACACCTCGCCCATGAGCTTGTCAACAGCTTTTTAACATGAATCACAGAGAGTGCAGGCAGCCGAGCAGATGCCGACTCCTGCATTACGGATTTTCTAGTACGGATTTTTTGAATGTTAACGCCGACGCGACCACCAGGTGAAGATCCCAGCGCGCGGCCGACTGGTCAGGGCGAGAAAACGCAGGATAGACGACCAGACGGACTCCAGCCCGAATAGTCACGGGAAACCGCACACACGTTGCTGACATTCCGAGTCTATCCGAGCCTCCGGCAGCTCCGAGGAGCGGTGTGACGGCCAAAGATTCCTCAAAGGTTTTCAGCGGAGAGCGATGGTCGTAACGAAGAATTGTGTTCCTTTGTCGAATGCCGACAGCACGCTCATGCTAATCGCCTATCTGCCCACCGAGGTTTCTTTGTGCAGTTTTTTCAGCGACATGCAGCGGGTTGATTGAGATGCACGTGCGTGAAGAGCTGCTGAAGAAGAGCTGCTTAATAGGTTACTTTCTGAGGGCACCGGACCCCGCGGATAAAAGATTTACTCGTGATCGTCCGTCGACCACCTCCGAGGCGGGCGCATGTACGGCAGTCAACTCGGCGAGCGTAGGCGCCAAGTCGACCACTTGGATGTCCTCCGGAATGCGTTGCGGCGAAATGCGCCATCCCGCGAGCACCACCGGAACATGGGTGTCGTACGGCCACGGGTATCCGTGTGACGCGCCTGTGGTTTTTGAGGAAAACAGGGTCCACTGGCTCGTCAAGTAGTAGACATCACCGCTGCGCTGCGGGAAATTGCTGTTTTTGAGACAGGTCCCAATCCAGCCGTGTACCGAATCCAAATGTGCCGTGTCATAGAATGCGTCGACTCCGGGCACGTCATGCACTCTGGTCGCTAAAGCTTCGCGGGCTGCAGAAAGAGAAATATTGTGTCTTGCCAATTCAGTATTATCGAAGTACAACATCGAATCGGTTTGTGCTACAAACCAATGCATTGCCCCGGTGATTTTGAAAAGCGAATTGAGCTGGATTTCGATCGAGCGCTGTGCGTCTGAAAATGCAATGCGGCGAGCTGATGGGTTGTGGTTCAGTTCTCGTTCAGCTTCGGGCGTAGGCTCGGCCCCGTGATCGGCTGATAACGCCCATAGTAGGTTTTGCGAACCGAGTCGAGACGACAGGATTTCTACGAGGCGCTCGATGGTGCGATCTAGCCGGATCTGCTCATCTGCAATCTCTGGACTGTCAGGCCCAAATTCGTGCCCGACGGCATCATTCGAAGACAAAGCTAGCGCCAGTAGATCGGGCGCGCCGTTTGCGTTTTGTCCAAGTTGGAGGGCCGTGATTGCCGCTTCAGCAAAGGCCTCCAGCAGTTCATCTCCAAAAGGAGAGCTATACACGCGCTCATATAGCTCACGACCAGCTCTGGCGGGCATTGGATGAGGAAATTGCCCGGCAACTTCATGTATGTGATATGCCGGAGAGTTAGCATCCAGCATTGGCATCCACAGCTTTCCGGCATAAGAGTCGATGACGTGCTTACGATTGAATTCGTCCACCCATGCCGGAAGATGTTGCGCATAGTAGCGGCTAGTAATGAAATTCCCGGTCTGGTGCGAAAACCAGAAGACGCCCTGCGGGTGGTGACCCCCGAGAGTAATGGCCGCGCGGTCTTTAAGCGAAAGAGAAAAAACGCGGGCTCCGGGATAGGAAGTTTGTAGCCAGTCGCTGAAATTCTCGCCTATGAAATTGTTAGGCGAGACACCAGGCCCCGAGTCGCCTAGCAAGGACGAATCAGCGTCGGCCACACAGTAGGTCAGTTTGCGGTGGTCCCGGTCGTACCATTCATTCGCCACAATGCCGGTGTGAGCAGGATTCCTGCCGGAGAGCACGATGGAATGACCCAAACAGGTTTCAGTTGGCATATGAGCGTAGTTTGCGTTCAGAAAATCTGCACCCTGTGTGGTAAAAAAGTGCAGTCCGCCGTTTTCATAGGCGGCAAAGCGATCTAGGTAGTCGGCGCGCATCTGGTCGACGACAATGATTACGATCAGCTTGGGATGCGCCTGTGCTGCTGTTGCCACACCGGTGAATAAGCACGCGCTTAGCACGGTTGCGAAAATCTTTGCGCGCACATTTTCCTCCCTCCGCTAAACCCTTGTTTGTGTCGGCCGCTTTTTGCAACCAGCGGCATGAGGCTCGCTGGCTTGCGGTGCCACAACCCGTTCTGCGAGACGCATCTTGACCGGCAGCCAGGCATGGCCAGGGTGCTTCAGGCCCGAACGTCTGTTTTGTGGTTGGTTCGTTCAGTCGAAGCGCGTTATTCGCCAAAGCATAATCCCTCCGGCAACCAAGACCAGCAGCATGGCGGCCGTAAGCGTGAGCAGCCAGCCCCATCGCAGGTCCATGTGCGGGACGCGAGCGATCGCGCCGAAGGCAATAAAGACGGACGTCGCAATGGCAATGAGCGGCCAATCCACCCAGGTCCGTCGCACCCGAGCAATGTCCTCATTGCTGCCTTCCATATGCGCGAGCACGTAGGAAGGCTCAATGCTGTAGAGATCGCTCTCACGCTTTGCTGCTTCCTTCCAGCTTGTATATTCGTCAGGTGTTGCGGAAGAAAACGCAATGGCCAGCGCACCTGCCGCCATCAATAGCGACCCGCCAGCTACCTGCGCGTAGATGTTCCAACTTAATCCGTGAAGCTCAGCAAATACCATGGTTGCCCACACCAAACCCCACAGTTGATTAGTATTTGACAAAGGTACACCGCGGCTAATGCCTACGTACTTGGCCGCATAATTTTGAAACAGATCTCCAACCACCCACATGAACCCACCCAGTAAAGGCCAGAAAAGTATTGAGCTGTTAAGCGCGAGTTGACGCAGAAACGGTGAAAACCCTCCGCTGAAGCTGACGGCAATGATCGTCATGGTAGTCATCTCGCCGAAGGTGAAGAACGTCAGAAACGTAAAAGGATTCAGTCCCGTAATATATGCTTTGCGAAAAGGGATATATTGCGAGCCGAACATAAGGCCGGCACCCAGAGCCGCGACCACGCCGCGGATGGGATGTTCGGATGCGCCATGCGAGCTGGAAACAAAGGACAATAACAAGGCTCCCACAAACATGATTAATGCGCCACCCACAACTCCGAACCACCGCAACCAGCCCGCCCGGTGTAGCTCTTTGAATAGAAGAGTACCCCAGATGATTGCAATCAAGCTGTTAGCATTCCACAAGGGGAATGCAATACTCAGCCCGATATCACGAACCGCCAATACCGTCAAGGTATTCCCGACCGCCCACAGACATCCTGCCATCACACCCCAAACGATGAGGTGAGGCACTTTGCGAATATCTGAGAAGGTTCCGGCAGTACCCAGAACGAGCGCAGGCAAGCTCCAGCGTGAAACGAACGCGCCGAGGACCATCATGAAAGAGATAACGAAAGGCGAGACCGCAACGGTTACTAATTTCGTGGGGGCTTCCGCTCCGGCAAGCCAAAGTGCCGCCGCGAAGCCGCAGAATATTCCCAGGAACTGAAGCTTTTGCTGCCGAGATCTTTGCATGACCGATTGGCTGACGGCTGGATTCACGCGTGCTGTCTCACGATCATTCTCGTTGATTAAATACACCCCACGACCAAGGTCGCTAAGGAAACCCCAGAGTCGATGTCTTGGAAGATTAGCCTGAGTCAAGCCCGTGTTTCCGGCTTTGTGCTTTGGTGCGCAATAATCTCCAGAACGACAAAGGCTAAGGATTCAACACGAGATGGGTCGATAGGCAGTTAGGGCAGACTCGTTTCAAACGCCTCCTCTAACCGCTTAGGGGAGCCTGTATACACCGTCGCAAGAAGTGCTGTCAACTTTTTTCCGCTTCAGAGCCACTGCAATTGAGTCCAAACGCAAAGGAATTGTGGCCCGGGTGGCAATGAATTCAACGCGCGGACTGCTAAATTGTTCACCATATCTAACAATGAGACACAGTCGCGGGTTCCGCCAGGCTAGGATTGTGATCGAAAGTCGAAAGCAAAAAATCCAATCATCAGCAAAACAAGGATGCAGTTCAGCTTTCGGCATATACTCCGTAATCGATCACCAGACCGGCCCAAGTCAGTATCGTCCTGTAACGTCGCGTGCAAGCCGCTGCTCGCAACTATTATCGTCCCGACCTCCTAGTTCGTAGTCTCGCGAAACAAGAAGGTAGCTCCTGAGCATCGGCGCCCTAGACATTTCCCATCCTTTTTTCTTTCGTGGTGCTGCAGAGTACACGGCTCAGAAAGGAGGCTATCGCGCTTTGCTTCTAACCGCGAAACCCAAAGGAAAGGAAAGATCGGCTGCGCGGGTGACCGGCACGGGACAGGCAGCTAATCGGAACACGGTGGTCTTCGAGGCGAAGTGCGGCATTATATATGTTCTGGCATAGCCACTGACGCTCTTGTATTTGTGATGCATAGCCGTTTCATGCAATGCAAGATAAACCAAAATGGCGGTGGCGCATATCACCATGCTCGCAGCATAGCCCTGCACAAGCACAGCAGCAAAAGAGGCGAGTGAGATTGTCAGCAACCAAGCGACAGCCGTTCTTCGCGTCTTTGAGTCCGAGGTACATCGAACGGCAACCATCACGATCGGAAGCAGCAGAACTAGCTCATCGAAGGGCCAGCCGTAAGCAGCCGTAAGCAGCGACAGGGTCAATACAAATGGCAAATTATCACGCCAGATCCAGTGTGCCCTGTGACGGCGCCAGTACCAGATCAGCGCCCCCAATCCTGGCAACATGGGCGCAAACTGCACGAAATGGTGTCTTCCACGAAGTATCAGCCTGAGAAGCCCACCGAGTCCGGAAAGGTAGGCCCAAATGTAACTGCTTTGCACCAGGGCCAGGTATTGCGAGAGCACTAAACCATCGACTGTCAAGGCGGCTACGATCGCGACACAGCTACTTAGACCCGCTCCTGCTAGCATGCGAATCTCGCGTTTCTCAATAGCCCACAGCAACACCGTTACCCAGACGAGGTAAAACAGATGAGGCTTTAAAGTAGTGACCGCTAGGGCAGCGCCGGCCATGAACAAACAGCCACGCCGTTCAAACCACAGAAAACCGGCTACCCCGAGCAGCAGCAGCGGAGCGATCTGCCCTAGTACAAAGCAGAGCCAAACTGGGAAGAAAAAGGCTGCCGCAAACATCACGTTCCTTTGCTCGTGCTCGGTCGCACCATAGACCTCGCTTAAGATCATCAAGGCTAAGACGAGGATTAGTGCGCTCAACCACAGCCACATCACTCTTGCCAGCGAAAAAGATCGTAGAAGTCCGAGGGGTACTAGTAAAGGAAGTATTTGGGGTGGAGACATCACCATTAGCGGATCGGGTGCATTCCACCCGAGCGCCCGTTGCTGTTGCATCATTGCGTTGAGAGAATACGGATTTTGTTTATGTACGAACAGATGAGCGGCAGTCCAGTATTCGATGAAATCACTTAGGCTGAAGTGTGAAACCAGAGCAGGTGTTAAGCCCACCAAAACGCCTAAGGCCAGCACCGTACCTAGCGATCTTCCTGCCGAGATCATCACTTCCTGCTCGCCAGACGCGTGTGTGAGGCGATCAATCCTGCTGCGAGTGTAACTCACGCCAGTTTGCTGGCAAAGCTGCTTCGGCCACCCCGCCTGAGTAATGGTCGTCAAGGCTGGTAGCGGGAGATACAGGGCGAGTAGGCCGAGCCGCTGCAACCGCATCTTTGTCTGATACCGCGCTGTGCGTTCCGAACCCGGCAACAATTTCGGCACCTGCGAAGCTACCTCGGCGTAAGAATCAGGATTGTTCCGGGATTCCGTGATCCCAACCTTTGGTGACGGTAACGTTTTGCCTGTAGCAATGGTTCGAGAAAGGTGATCTCCCGAGGGTCACACGTGAGTGCGGCTTTCAACTGGCAGTTGTGCCCGCGGTTCCCCAGGTGATAGGCTGCCGCGGAAATGATATTCGCCATCCTCCTGCTTCTGGCACGTACCTCACTTGCTCCAAACGAAAATAGCCAATCTGTCACTCAAAACATCGTGCAGGAGCTCAATGTGCCAGTACCCATGCAGGATGGCGCTGTCTTGCGCGCTGACGTGATGCGGCCGGCCGAGGTGGGCAAATTCCCAACCTTGGTCTACCGCACGCCATATGGCAAAGATGCTGCACGAGCCGGGTACACAACCTTTCAGCGGGCCGTGAACCGCGGATACGCGGTTGTTATAGAAGACGTCCGCGGACGTTATCATTCCGATGGGCAATTTCGCCCCTATGAGCACGAGGGTAAAGATGGGTATGACACGATCGAATGGGCTGCCGCGCAGCCTTGGTCAAATGGCGCCGTAGGAACCTTCGGGCTCTCCTATCCGGGAGCGGTGCAATGGCTGGCCGCTGTGGAGAATCCTCCCCACCTTAAAGCCATGGTCCCCGCCATGACATTCTCAACCCCACAAAATTTCTTTTACGCCTGGGGGATCTGGGACCTGTCGTGGATCGAGTGGATCTGGGACAACATCGCCCCTGATGTCCGGTTGAAAAAGAACCTTCCCGGACCACGCACGTATGACGAGGCAACTGCGACATGGAAATCAGAAGGTCCCAAGATGCTGAACATCTTGCCGCTCAATGCGGTTGAGCCATTGCGCGCCGTCGCCCCTTATTACTTCGACTGGTTAAAGCACCCACCCGAGGATTCATGGTGGAACTGGTGTGAGCTGCGCGACAAATATGCGCGAACGCAGGCCGCCGTGCTCAACTTCTCCGCCTGGTATGACGACAACTACGGACCAGAGGGCGCCACCACCAACTATCTGGGCCTGCTAAAGGTGCGCCCGGGGAACAAGTCCAGCACTCACTTGGTGCTCGGCCCTTGGGTCCACGGCGTGGAGAGTACCGCCCAGACACGTTCAGGCGAGCGCGAGTTTGGTCCCGCAGCCGCCGTCAATTATGACGAAGTCATCCTCCGCTGGCTCGATCACTACCTGAAGGGGATGGATAACGGCGTCGACCGCGAGCCGGTCCGGTATTTCGTTATGGGTTTGGACCAATGGCGTGAAGCTGAAGCCTGGCCGCCACCCTCGCAGCAAGTGCCGTGGTTCCTCTCGGCCAAGCAATCCACCGCCCGCGCCCTGTCCCGCTCTGTTGCGCACGGGCAGCCCTACAGCCAATTCCATGCCGATCCAAAACGCCCGGTCGTTAACGAGTACCCTTCATCGGGCGCACACGATTACCGCAAGCTTGCGGACCGCAACGATGTTCTAACCTTCGATTCGGAGGCTCTTGAGCACGACACTGAGGTGACAGGCTCCATCGAGGAGCGGATGTTTGTTTCCTGCGATTGCCGCGACTTCGATCTCTGGGCGCGGCTGCTCGATGTCGCCCCGGATGGCACAGCCTTCAACCTGATGAGTCCGGGACTAGACATGCTACGAGCCAGCTACCGTGATCCAAAGCGTGGCCGGCAGCTTCTCGAGCCGGGTCAAATCTACGAACTACGTCTCGATCATCTGATTACCAGCAACCTCTTCCGCAAAGGACATCGCATCCGGGTGCAGATCTCGGCCAGCTTCATGCCTAATTTTTCACGTAATTTGCAGACGGGGAAGTCGGAGGTTGACAGCGGGGAAGCAACGAAGGCGATCATTCGCGTCTATCACAACCGCAAGTACCCTTCGCAAGCGCTGCTGCCGGTTGTTCAAACCCAGCAGTCCGGGCCCTGACCGCCACCTCTTACTGGCACTAGTTACCGGGAGGTCTTTTGCTCAATTGTCGCAGCATCTGCTTCACGCTTCTGCTCATTCTTACCGGCGATTGTTGTGCCCAGCGCCAAGCCGTATTGAAGCAAATCGACCTGCCCCATTCCTATTACTATCGTGAAATGTATCTTCCCCAGCTGACCACCGGTCCAAGCTCGCTGGCGTGGTCGCCTGATTCTCGGCGCTTAGTCTATTCGATGGCCGGGTCGTTGTGGCTGCAAGAACTCGGGACCATAAAGGCAAGCGAGCTTACAGCGGCCGACGCCTATGATTATCAGCCCGACTGGTCTCCCGATGGTCATTGGATTATGTTCACACGTTACGACGGCAAGGCGATGGAGCTCTGCGTTCTTGATTTCGAAAATGGCAAATCACGGCAGCTGACCTCATCCGGTGCGGTTAATCTGGAGCCGCGCTTCTCGCCCGACGGGACCCGTGTTGCCTTCGTTTCGACTTTGCATACCGGCCATTTCCATATCTTCGTCGGGCAATTCCACCAAGGGGAGCTGACCGATGTACAGCAGCTGACTCGGGAAAACGTCAGCTCACTGGCACGTTACTATTACAGCCAGGTTGACCACGAGATCAGTCCGGCGTGGACGCGCGAGGGGGGCGAGATCGTCTTCATCTCCAATCGAGGCCACATTCACGGAACGGGTGGTTTTTGGCAAATGAAAGCCGAACCGAATGCTGAGGCGCACGAGATTCACTACGAAGAGACGAACTGGAAGGCTCGGCCCGATTTTTCCCCTGACGGCAAGCGACTGGTGTACGCCTCCTACCTCGGGCGCGCTTGGCATCAGCTCTGGGTGATGCCCGCGGGCGGAGGAGATGTGTTCCCCGTCTCCTATGGTGCTTACGACAACACAAATCCTCGTTGGTCGCCGGACGGGAGCAAGATCGCATTCATCTCCAACCGAAGTGGGAACACCTCTTTATGGATTCAGACCATGCCAGGAGGAAGCCAAACCGAGCTGGCCGTGAAGGAACGGAAATATCTGCAAGCCATGGGCCGGGTCTTACTTCGAGTCACCGATCTCGCCGGAAAGCCCGTACCTGCGCGCGTTTTCCTAACCGCCGCAGGCGGACGTGCCTACGCCCCGGATAATGCCTGGATGCAAGCCGACGACAGCTTCGTGTCCGCGGAGCGTCCCTTCGAAGCTCACTATTTCGACTCTGATGGGGCGGGGGAAATCACCGTGCCAGCGGGCAAGATTTCGCTTGCTGTCATGCGCGGTTTCGCATATCGCTTCGAGCAGCGCCAGTTCGAAGTGGCGCCTGGCGCGACGATGCCCGTCACCGTTCATTTGCATCCGATCGCCTTCCCAACCCTTCCAGCAACTCGATGGATCGCTGGCGACGTACACGTGCATATGAACTATGGCGGCAGCTACCGAAACACACCCATGCACCTTTTGCAGCAAGCCGCGGCAGAGGATGTACCGGTAATAGAAAATTTGATTGTTAACAAAGAGCAGCGTTTTCCCGATATCGACTATGCGCCGCCGCATCTTGATCCACTCTCGAATAGCCAACACGTGTTGCAGCATGCGCAGGAGTTCCACACCAGCTATTGGGGACATCTGGGATTGTTGAACCTAAAAACCTTGATTCTCCCTGGATACGCCGCATACCCTAATACCGCCGCCGCGAGCTTGTACCCCAGCAATGCGAACGTTGCAGATCTCGCTCATGCCCAGGGCGGTATGGTTGGGTATGTTCATCCCCTCGAGAAGGTCCCCGACCCTACGAGGGAGCTGACCACCTACGAATTGCCCGCCGACGTCGCGCTCGGAAAAATTGACTACATCGAAGTCATCGGCTTCGCTGATCATAAATCGACGGCGGAAGTCTGGTACAAGCTGCTGAACTGCGGCTTCCATCTGCCCACGGCAGCAGGTACCGATTTCATGGGTAACTACGCCTCGCTACGCGGTCCGCTCGGGCTGAATCGAGTCTATGCGCAGGTACCGAGCGGGCCGCTGCGAATCGAGGGCTGGCTAAGAGCGATCAAAACTGGGCGCACATTCGCCACCAACGGTCCACTCCTGCGCTTTGAGCTCGGCGGCGCCTCACCCGGCGCCGAGGTTCATCTGAAAAGTAAGGGTAAGCTTCACTTCCGCGTTGGACTTCGCTCGATAGTTCCTATCGACCATTTGCAGATCGTTTGTAACGGTCAAGTGGCACGGAATATTGATCTGACCGGCGACAACAGCAGTGCCGATTCATCCGGCATATTGGAGTTTGCCCGCAGCGGCTGGTGTATTTTGCGAGCTTCCGCTGAGCGCGCTGTATATCCCATTCTTGACCTATACCCTTACGCGACCACCAGCCCGGTCTACATCGATGTCGCCGATGGCGCCGTGCGTAGTTCGGCCGACGCGCAATACTTCGTCGCCTGGATTGATCGGCTAATCATGGCGGCGCAGCAAAGCTCGCAATGGAATACTGAACAGGAAAAACAAAGCGTCATTTCTCTTTTCGAACAGGCGAGGAAGAGGTTCTCAGATTTACGGCATTGAGATCTTCCTGCCCGACGCGATACCAGCCCTTCTAGAGCGGTGCCCGAGAGGTCTGAGCCGGTCCATGGCGCCCAGACGCATTGCATCCTAAGGCTAGGCAGCAGGATAAGGAAAGATCTCGCTGGCGCGAGTGCCGAAAGCTTCCTGCCATTACGGGTGTGTCATCTTCTCCGGACGCACAAGTTGGTCGAACTCGTCCCCGCTCAGGTACCCGAGTTTCAGGGCGGCGTCACGCAAACTGCTCCCTGCGAGGTGAGCGGTATGAGCGATTTCAGCAGCCCGATCGTAGCCAATCCTGGGAGTGAGCGCAGTAACCAGCATGAGCGAATTCTTCACATACCAATCCACTTTCTCACGGTTGACTTCGATGCCCTTGATCATGAACTCGACGTAGCCATGGCAAGCGTCCGCCAGAAGTGTGAGCGAGTGCAAGAAGTTGTAGATGATCACCGGCTTGAAGACGTTCAGTTCGAAATTGCCTTGCGAGCCGGCAAATCCGACGGCCGCGGTCGCCCCGTGGACCTGGGCGCAGACCATAGTCATGGCTTCACATTGTGTAGGATTTACTTTGCCGGGCATGATCGATGAGCCGGGCTCGTTCTCCGGAATTGACAGCTCACCCAAGCCGCAGCGCGGCCCAGAAGCCAGCCAACGGATATCGTTGGAAATTTTCATCAGCGAGGCGGAGAGCGTTTCCAACGCGCCTTGCGCGAAGACAATCTCATCGTGCGCGGAAAGCGCGGCAAACTTATCGGGATGGGAACGGAAGGGCAGTCCGCTAAGTTCGCTAATCTTCTTAGCGACCCGCTCCGCAAATTCCGGATGGGTGTTGAGGCCGGTGCCGACGGCAGTGCCACCCAGGGCGAGATCGTAAAGGCCGTCGAGTACCTGTTCCAGGCGCTTGATGTCCCGATCGAGTAGGCTCACCCAGCCGCCAAATTCCTGACCAAGCGTGAGCGGAACGGCATCTTGTAGGTGAGTGCGGCCGATCTTCACGAGCTGGTTGAACTGTTTCGCTTTGGCGGCAATTGCGTCGCGAACGGTTGTAATGGCGGGGATGAGGGCGCTCCTAACCCGTTCGGCTGCAGCGATGTGCATGGCGGCCGGGAAGGTATCGTTCGAGGATTGCGACAGGTTGACGTGATCATTGGGATGGATTGGTTTTTTTGTTCCCATCTGCCCGCCCGCGATCTCGATCGCCCGATTAGAGATGACCTCGTTGACATTCATGTTGGTCTGGGTGCCACTGCCGGTCTGCCAAATGCGCAGGGGGAATTGGTCATTAAGCTTGCCGGAAATGACCTCATCGGCGGCCTGGACGATGAGCTCGGCTTTTTCCGGGGAAAGTTTGTCGAGGTCCTGGTTGACGAGCGCGGCTGCCTTTTTGAGGATGCCGAAGGCACGGACCAGCTCGGGCGGCATGGTATCGCTGCCTATATTGAAGTGCAGTAGCGAGCGCTGCGTCTGCGCCCCCCAATAGACGTTTGCCGGGACTTCGATCTGGCCCATGCTGTCCGATTCCAGGCGCATGCGCGCAGCCGCTGCGAGCAGTGTAGCCATATTCGCTCCTGAGGAATGCCGTTGCTTGCCTACCGAGAATTATAGCGCCCACCGGACTGAGCCCCGGATGTGGGATGTGGGGACACCGACGACTGCCTTCAGTTTGGTGAAATCCATTGTTCTCATCAGCCACGTAGGTTAGCGACGATTCCGCGGAGCTCTTGACCGAGAAAATGAGCGCTCACACGCATGCTAGAATCCGAGGTTGCAACCTAAGTTCGATCGACCTCGTGTGCGAGCACAGAATTGAACCAAGTGTTGGATGCTGACCGAAACAATCCTGGAAACTTTGCCAAGCGGGAAACCGACGTCCAGCCCCCAGAACCGAGCAGATGTCGTGGTGATTGGCGCCGGTCCAACCGGGCTGGCGTGTGCCATTGAGGCACAAAAGCTTGGACTCAACGTTTTCGTCTTAGACAAGGGCTGCCTGGTAAATTCGCTGTTTCATTACCCGGCGAATATGACTTTTTTCACCACGCCCGAGTTGCTGGAGATTGGGAACATCCCCTTCGCCACGCCGAATATGAAACCTACACGCCAGGAGGCGCTCGAGTACTATCGCAAAGTTACCCATCATTATCGCCTCAAGGTGTTCCAATACCATTGGGTGAAGACGGTAACAGGGAAGGACGGGGAATTTCGCATTACGGCAACCGATCGCGCGGGTGGCATTCATGACTTCGAGGCCAAGAAGGTCATTGTGGGCACGGGATACTACGATCTGGCGAATCAGCTCGACGTCCCGGGGGAAGACCTACATAAGGTCCTTCACTACTACCAGGAACCTCATCCCTACTATGACAGTGATGTGCTCGTTATTGGCGGGAAGAATTCTGCGGCCATTGCTGCTCTGGAGCTGTGGCGTCATGGTGCCAGGGTTACGCTGGTCCACCGCGGACCGCAGATGCATCATCATGTGAAGTACTGGATTAAGCCGGATATCGAGAATCGCATCAAGAATAGCGAGATTACCGCGTACTTCAATAGTTTTGTCCGAGAGATCGGAAACGACTATGTCTTGGTGGATGCACCCGACGGGGTGATTCGCATTGACAACGATTTTGTGTTCGCCCTGATCGGCTATCACCCGGATTACGACTTCTTGCGCAGCCTGGGAATCGAGTTATCGCCCGAGCAGTGCCGCCCCGTTTGTGACCCGGGGACCCTTGAGAGCAATGTACCGGGAATTTATGTGGCAGGGGTCATCGTGGCCGGAGCCATGACAAACGAGATCTTTATCGAGAATGGCCGATTTCACGGTCAACTCATTGCGGCGGACCTACGGGAAAAGCTGGGCAGTTAGCCGGCAAGAGCGGCGCAAGCAACAGCCAGCGCTAACACCTCTGATTGCACACAGAAGAAAACCGGGCAAGTCAGCGGCAGGGTAATGTGACAGCTGCAGCCTAGCTTTGCAAGTTGCTTATTCTAAATGGTCTTGCCCCGCGGGTGCGGCCCAGTGCAGCAGGCTCGCCAAGGCGTGGCGAAGAGCCTGGTCAAAAGCTGCACATTGTGTCACATGGCCCTCCGTACTACTATGCGGATCAGGATCATTTTACTGACATTGAGTCAACGCGGACGCTATTTGCGACGGTCGCGTTCACCACTGCCTTGCCTCGAAGTGCTTTCGATGGTGCAATAATCCGCGTGTGGAACAGGATCGTTATGGCGCCTGCCTCCACATCCAAGTCGGTCACTGCCGGTAGGTTCTGCACTGGACATTCTCACAGGTCCGGGTTGAGCCTCGCGCCGGGATTTTAGTCCGTTTTGTAACGACGAGGTATGGTTCCTCGTGCTGGTCCGGGAGCCACCCCGCCGTCTGCGTCCAGAGCGTTCTCGACCTTGCCTACTTCCTGGAACTTTTCGCGCAATGGTAGGCGTAGTTGCGCCGCAGTTGCCAAATTACAAGCTACACCGCGACTTTGATCCCAATTATTGGGAAATCTTGATCAACCGACCCAGTGGGTCTGACGGAGCCAA
>JAFATF010000710.1 GCA_019244045.1 Acidobacteriota bacterium | reverse complement strand
TCGTCGATGGCGAAGGCAATAAAAACGCGCATGATGGTTGCTCACAGCTGGGGTGAAGCGGAGGCAACCTGCGAAGCTCGCAGGCGCACCGGCATGGCGGGTACTCGCATCACATCAACCTTCTTCTGACCATATCCAAAGCTTGCTGCGTCGCAAACCAACGGATGCGCTTGCGGTCCCCCGGAAAATTCCTCTCGACTACCTCGGTCCCCGCCTCACGCGCCAATGCATGAAACACCAACCCAACTGGCTTCTCCGGCGTTCCACCGGAGGGTCCCGCAACACCCGTGATGCCGAGCGCTAACGTGGCATGACAGCGTTCGCGGATGCCTTCGGCTAAAGCCACGGCGACTAGCCGACTCACAGCTCCATACTTTTTCAACAGCTCTTCGGGCACGTTGGCGAAGTCCGCTTTCAGCTGATTGGAATATACAATGGCGCCCCCCAGAAAATAGCGGGAGCTGCCGCTCACGGACGTTATTCTTTCCCCTAAGAGGCCCCCGGTGCACGATTCTGCCACGGCCAGAGTCGCGTTGCGCATTTGCAGAAAGTAACCTACGATTTGCTCCAGAGATTCGCCTTGGCTTGAGAAAACCGCATCGCCCAACTCATCTTCCAACTCTCCCGCTAGTCGATCCACGCGTCCTTGTGCCGTCTGCAGTTCTGGCGCCCGGGCTTTCAGGTGCAGCTGGATCTCGCCCGCCCCAGCAAGAATAGTCGTGGTCACGTCGGTGAACCGCCTGTAAATGGGCGCCACGCGAGCGTCACACTGCGATTCAGGCATCATGGCTACCTTCAACACACGGGTAGCAATAAAGGCTGGAGGCAGTTTCGATCGCAGGCGCTCCATGCACTGCTCCTCAAAAAGTCTCTTCAGTTCGTGCGGCGGGCCGGGCAGCAGGACGATGATCTTTTCCCGGCCCTCGTATTTACCCGAGATCCACTGACCGGGAGCCGTTCCTGAAGAATTAGCAAGAACCGTGGCTCCGGTCAGAATGTCTGCCTGCTTGGCGTTATTAGGCGTCATCTTCATGTTGCGGGCCGCGAAGCGTTTCCCGAGGCTTTCGAGGATCTGCGGGTCGCGCCATAGTTCTAGACCGAGAGCCTCGGCCACGGCTTCGCGCGTCAGGTCGTCCTCGGTCGGACCCAGCCCCCCCATAAAAATGACAAGATCGGCGCGTGACAGAGCTGTCTGGGCAACCAAGGTCAGGTGCGGACGCGCATCTCCAGCGATGGTTTTGAAAGAGACGTCAACACCGAGCTCATTCAACTTTTCGGTGAGGTAGAGAGAATTCGTATCCTGGCGAAAGGGGGTCAGCAGCTCCGAGCCGACCGCGACGATCTCGGCATTCACATTCAAAGTGTAAACGAACGTCTGGCGAAGTTATAGACCGGCCACAGGCCGGAGGCGACCATGGCTTGGGCGTGGAAAACGACTAGCCAACGAGCAGGTGGTGGCCCTGAATGTCCCAAGCCAGGCGGTGGAGAGAACTGGTGGTGGCAAGGACGACCGAACGCGCGGGTGCGAAGGCCAAGCCTACGAGATTCTGTCCCGATACCTCAAGTGAGGGCTGCCCGTCGGGAGTAATCTTCACAATTCCGCGTTTGCCTCCGAGGGAGGCGGCTACATACAGGTTTCGGTCTACATCAAACGCCAGGCCCTGGGGGCGTCCTAATCCACGGTAGAAGATGGAAACCGTGCCGTGAGGGTCGATCCGGTAGACACAATCGAAACTGGAGGTGGTGGGTCCGGTTACGAAGAGATCGCCATTGGGGGAGAAGGCGAGGTGATAGGCCGATACACTGGCCTCCAAGGTTGCGAACACGAAGATCTGCCGGTCACGGCTAATCTTGAAAATCGTTCCGCTGCGGTCGCCGACGTATAGATTCTGGTCGCGATCAAAGGCAATGCCGGTAGCAATACCCATACCTTCGGCGTAGGACGCCATGCTCCCATTCGGAGCCACGCGATAGACGGTACCGTCGTAGCGCGACGAAACGTACATCTGCCCTTCTCGGTCAAAGGCTATGGAGGTCGCGTTCATCATGTCCGCCAGGAACGGCTTGGAGTTGTAGTTGGTATCAATCTTGAAGATCGCGATGGGCACTTTTTGGCCGCGAGTTCCTGAAAAGGTTACATAAATATTGCCCTCAGCATCTAAGGCGGGATTGCTAACGGGATGCACATTATCGGCAAGGGGCACGGCAACCTTAACCTGATGTGGATTGCTGACGTGACCATTGGTCGAGACTACGACCGGACCGGAAACGGCGCCTTCCGGCACTCGCGCCACGAGAAAATCATCCGCACTAATCAAGACTGATCCTTCGACATCGCCGAATTGCACTCGTGGGCGGCGCAGCTCGAGCGGCCGCAGAGCCTTTCCGGTAATCCGTATTTCCCCGCCGGGCAGAGCGGCATTGGGGTGGACCGCATCAATATGCGGCCGCCCATTGACGTTTTTCTTACCGAGCAGGCGTTCGGAAATAGCCATGGAAAATCACTTGGATGCGAAATCACCCTCATTGGGCGAGAGCTACCCGATCACACGGTAATGCAGGAGAATTTGCATGATCAGCAATGCGTAGAGACCCGCCCCGATATCGTCGACCACAATACCCGTGCCCTCCGGCAACCGTTCGAGCTGGCGAACCGGCGGTGGTTTAGTGGAGTCGAACGCTCGGAAAAGTATAAAACCCGCGAGAAACGTTTTCCAAGTGAGGGGCACGGCAATCAGCGAAATCAGCTGCCCAGCCACTTCGTCAATCACCACGCATCCGGGATCGGCACGCCCGACCTCACGAGCCACCCGCGTAGCTGCTGGGATGCCGAACGCAACCGCGAGTGCCGCCAGCGTCAGGGCACTCGCGGGCTGCCACGTCTTGGAAATCCAGCGCGTCATGCCCCACCATAGAAGCCCTGCGGCGAGGGAACCCCAAGTGCCCGGAGCAATCGGCAGAGAGCCGGTCCCGAAGAACGTGGCAATCGCCCACGCCCAAGCACCTGCGGGAGGTGTCCCGGCTTCGCTGTTGCTGCCAGCGCGGCGGATTAAGAATCTCCTTTTTCGTCCCCTGGGTCCGCTTCCGGCACGCTGTCACTGATATCCGCCAGGGGCGACGAAATCACGTACTGCCCGCTCGCCCATTTTCCCAAATCGATGAGACGGCAGCGGGCGCCGCAGAAGGGAAACTCAGCGTCAGTATTCTTCACTAGTTTCCCGCAGGTGGGACAGTGGAGCTTAATGGCGCGCTCGCTCATGCAGGCCTCAGAGGATTTCTGCAATCAGATCATAATCGTGAGCTGCGGTAATTCTCGCGTCGAAGAACTCCCCCGCGACAATGGACCGACCCTCAGGAACGTCATTTATGAAAACCTTGCCATCGATATCAGGCGCGTGCATCTCAGTTCGTCCTTCGAGTAACAGCGCGGTTTCGAGAGAAGGTCCTTCTAGAAGCAACCTGAACTTTTTCCCGACCAGGGCCTTCTTCTTCTTGCGGCTGACCTGCCGTTGTACTCGCAACAGCTCCTTGCGCCGGCGGCCGATTTCTGCGGCCGGCAGTTTTCCGTCGAGGGAATAGGCGGCCGCACCTTCTTCATCCGAGTAAGCGAATGTTCCCATCCAGTCGAACTCAGCGTGGCGGACGAAATCGCATAGCTGCTCGAACTCCGGCTCACTCTCTCCCGGGAATCCCACGATGAATGAGGTCCGTAACACGAGGTTTGGGATAATGCGCCGCATTCGCTCTATGGAACGCAGAAAAACCTCTGCCCCGCCACCGCGTTTCATTCTTCTTAGAATCGAAGGGGAAGCATGCTGCAGTGGAACATCGATATAGGAGCAGATGTTTTCGTATTTCGCGATGGTTTCGAGCAAACGCGGGGTAATCTTATTGGGATAAGCGTACAGGAATCGAATCCATTGCAGATCGGTAATGGCCGCCAATTGCTTGAGCAGGAAGGCCAGCCCGTCTTCGAGGCCAAGATCTTCGCCGTAGCAGGTTGTATCCTGGCCGACCAGCGTGATTTCGCGCACCCCCGAGCAGACCAACCGCTCCGCCTCCGCCATGACGGACGCCATGGCTCGCGACCGAAATTTGCCTCGCAGCTGCGGAATGATGCAAAAGCTGCAAGGGTGGTCGCAACCTTCGGCAATCTTGATGTAGGCGCAATACTTTGGCGTGGTTAGCATTCGCGGCGTAGTCTCGTTGTAAAGATAGGTCGGCAGCTCGGAGCTGGCTCCATCCCAGGTCGTGCGTGAAAAGCGTCCCTGCGCCCAACGCGCCTCAGCTTCTGGCCGCGAAGGCAGAATCACAAATGGCGATCTCTGCTCCTGCAGGTTCTTGTGAGGCGAGTTGGTTCCTGCAAGATCGGTGGCGGCGAGGATACGCGCGAGTTCGCCGGTTCCGATGACAGCATCCACTTCAGGGATATTCTTCTGAATCTCATCGCGATAGCGCTCGACCAAACACCCCGCTACCACTAATTTTCGCGCCCTTCCTTGGGCTTTAAGGCGAGCCATCTCTAGGATCGTGTCTACCGATTCGCGCTTGGCACAATCGATAAACGAACAAGTATTGACGACGATGACGTCGGCTTCTTCGGCGTTGCTGGTCAGTTCTGCGCCAGCTTGCTTCAGCAGACCCATCATTACTTCGCTATCAACAAGATTTTTCGGACAGCCGAGGCTGACAAAGCCGATCTTTTTAGGTCTCTGCGAATGTTTTCTCTCGTCCAGCTGATCTGGAATTTCTGCGGTCAGGAGTGTACTCGACATGGAATGCTTTGATTCTAACATCGCGCGGGAGTGGCCACGGAGCTCCTCTGAAACGGGATTGCGCGTGATACCCTACGCTGTGGTCCGAGACTTGGGTCGGAGGGGTAATGGCGGGGAAAAGCCGCAGGTTCGCATTGCTTACCATCTTGGCGGCAATCGCGACAGGTGCTGCTGCCCAGAAAAATGAAATTGTCGGCGGTGTTGGCCGCAGCTTAATTCCCGATCAGAGCATCAGGACGGGGCCGATTCCGCTAACCAACAACGTAGTTAGTTTTCGGAGTGGAACGCTCTGGGAACTCGATTACGCGCGCCACCTAGCACGCCGCGGCTCGGTTGCTCTCGATGCGGAGATGCCCCTGGTCAGAAATCCAGACCAGGAGTTGCAGTCGGGCAATGGGGCGGTACCCAAGGCCTATTCTTCTCTGTTTCTGACCCCGGCGGCGCGGGTGCGCTTTTTCGCCGAAAATGCGCTACAGCTCTGGGTCAGCGGAGGTGGTGGTCTTGGTCACTGGACCATCAGCAACACGCTGGTTTCTGGCGGCATTAATCCTGGACCAAAGACGAAGAATGGCGCCGTTGCCCAAGGGGCAGCTGGTTTGGACCTACGACCGTGGAAACGCTTCGGGTTTCGCGCGGGTGTGCGCGATTTTTATTCGGGAGAGTTACCGCTGAACGTCAACACGGGCAAGAGCCACCAACATAACCTGCTGGTCACGGGAGGTCTGATTTTCATTTTTTGATCTGCCTGATTTGAGGAGTAAAAGCCTAGCCTCTCTCATGCTCTTAGTCGCGTCGTCTGCTGCTAAGTGCCTGGTAAAGTTCAGGCAGGCGCCGGGCATCATCCATCGATTCAGCGAAACGCGCCTTTTCATAGCGAGCGGTAAACTCTGTTACCGCTCTGTTGAGCTCCGCCTCGTGAATCGAGCGGGCAAATTCAGTGGGTGTTTGCGCGGGGAGCTTGCGCCAGCCACGTCGAGCTAGCGTGCGCGTCATACGCTCGTACCAAAGGGTAGCCGAGTTTCGCGGCGCTCGCTCGGGCCGGAGCGCCCGCCGCAGGACGCTGCTTTTGCACACAAGGGCGCCTCCCTTGAGACCGACGAGAAGCTCGAACAGGAGAGCGACAGCGATGCGGCCCCACTTTTTCGGGGCTGTGGTCATATCCCGACGGAGCCGGCGGGCCCAAGCAAGCAGAACATCGTACTGTTCTTGCCCCCAGGCTCTGGTGTACTCGAAAACGTGGTGTGACGAACTGGTCGCTTGTTGGCCGAGCACTCTCTGATGCTGAAAATCGTAGTTGATGAGCCACTCCCGCCAAAAGGAAGCGGCAGCATCGAGATAAAGGAGAATGCGGCTGGGCCGACCATGATTGAGAAGATTGTTTGCTGGCGTGGGATCAAAACTGATCCAGCCGTCATCTGCTAGATAGGCTTCCACCCAGGAGTGCGCATTGCGCATGCGCACGACATATTGAGAGGTGATATCGTTGAAGTCGCCGCCCCGGAAGCCATTCACGATGCGGGAAGGAATTCCCAGGGTACGCAACATAACGGCCATGGCGGAAGCGAAGTATTCGCAATGACCCCTCTTGCGCTCGAACAGGAAGTAGGCAATCGGGTCTTTCGGCTGTACGTGTCCTAAGTCCAGCGTGTAGCGATAGCGAGCTCGCAGATATTGTTCGATTGCGGCAGCGCGCTCGTAATCGTTGTGTGACTTGGCGGTGACCTCCCGAGCAAGATTCCCAATCCGCGGATCGAGCCCAGGCAGCTGAAGAGCGCTCATCAGTTCTCGGGAAAGACTGCTGGAAGCGTTTGTCTTGGCCAGTCCCGCGCCCACGTGTAACTCGCTTGCCAAGGGCGTGATCAGATCGGAGGCAGCTTGGTATAAGCCAATGGGATGCTCACGATCGAGATCATAAAGCGCCCCGGCCGCGTCGGTTGTGACCATGTGGTATGCGCCCTCCAGCCAGCGCGGCCGCGCCGCCAGGAAAAAAACATTCGTGCCCAACGGTTCCACGACCACGCGGTATTCAATCGGGCGGCGATGGCCAGGATGGTCTCCCAGTAGAGGAGTGAAGCGACCATCCGAGCCCCGGGGCAGGATAACCTGCCGCTCATTGTTTGACCAGGTGCTCCCGTCAAATTGGTTCAGGGCAACGCCACGCCACAACAGTTGCGAGTAGGCGCCCTTCTTATCTCCAGTGATCTCAACGTGCATTACTACGGAACTGGATTGCTGAACCTCTCCCAGCCTTCCCAGTTCAACCCGGTCGCTGAATGCAGTCGACAGCCCTGCCGGAGAGGCATACGCGCTCAGGTATCCGGCGGAAAGGCGCGGCAGAACAAAGAAGATGGCTAGCGTCATCAAAAAAATCGTAAGTGCCAGCACTGGGATCAATCGAGCGAGCGCGGTGCTCATCTGGTGCGCAGCCGAGCGGCCTACCTTTTCGCGAGCATGGATTAGGGCCGCGTCCGCGGAGCGACGCATGTCGAACAAAATAAAGGTAGCCACCGTGCTCAGAAGGAAACCGCTAAATCCGATGAGAAATGTGCTGTCGACCGTCAATACGGAGGCTGCCAGTACCAGCCCAAAAGCCAGAATGGCGAGAAGGACAAAATCCCGGTCGCGACGGGCCGTGAAAAGTCTAATCACCAGTAAGGCCAAAATCAGGTGAACGGTCGCCACGAGGAACTTGCCCGAAATCCAAAATAGGTCGGCACAGTACCAGGAGGCAAGAAGCAATATTAAGTAATTCGTCCACTGCTCGGGGATGACAAATTCGGTTTGCGCGATGAGCAAATATCCGCGCAGAGTGAGCGTAGCTATGACCAGCAGCACGCTGCTCGGGTCGAGCTGTCCCGTCTCGGCCAAGGTAGCGAAGCCACTGAGTACCATCAGGTACAGCATGACCTCAAAATAGCGCTCGACCGCCCATAGGGTGTTCGATTTTGCTGCCGACGGCATTCCTGCTTATTGTTCGATAGTTGAGGAGAGAAGGGAAGCGTTCGTCGGGAGTAAAACAATCGGAGGTCACACCAGTTTGTTAGAATGATCCGGGTCAGGCATCGGCCCCGCGCAACGCATTCCCGCCAACCCCGCCAGGTCCGGAAGGAAGCAACGGTAACGGGCTCTTGCGTGTGCAGTGGGTTACCGGTGCCTGGCTTTGTTCACGTAAGGTTTCCGTCGGGGCAGCGCACTGATTACACCTGCACCACATCTTAAGTTAGACATTCTTTTCTGGTTCATTCAAAATGGTTGCTTTGCTACCGGGAGTATTCATTGACACCTGTGCGCGCCAAAATCAGCGCTTTGGGCATCTACGTCCCGCCTCGTCTCCTCACCAACAAAGATCTGGAGAGCATGGTCGACACCAGCGATCAATGGATTCTGGAAAGAGTCGGCATTCGCGAGCGCCATATTGCCGACAAAGGTGTCGCCAGCAGCGACCTGGCGGTCGAAGCTGCCAGGAAAGCGTTGGCTGAGCGCGGCATTGAAGCGGGCGAGGTGGACGCAATCATCGTCGCCACAGTCACCCCGGACATGCTTTTCCCCTGTACCGCCTGTATCGTGCAACATAAGCTGGGCGCAAAATCAGTATGGGGTTTCGATCTCAACGGCGCCTGTTCCGCATTTCTCTACGCCGTACAGGTAGGCTCGCAATTTATCTTGACTGGCGCTCACAAGAAAGTTTTGGTTATTGGATCCGATGTAATGTCTTCGATCATCGACTACACCGACCGCGCGACCTGCGTAATCTTCGGCGACGGGGCTGGTGCGGTGGTTCTTGAGCCGGCCGACGATGATTCGCTGGGCATGGTCGACTTCATTCATGAAGTCGACGGTTCCGGTGGTTGTTCTCTCTATATGCCGGGTGGTGGAAGTCTGCATCCGTCGACCCATGCGACGGTCGACCAGAAGATGCATTATGTGCACCAGGACGGCCAAGCGGTTTTTAAATTTGCAGTGCGCAAGCAAACCGAGCTGTGCGAGAAGATCTTGAAGCGCAATGGACTGAGTGCCAAGGATGTCGACGCCTTCATTCCGCATCAGGCGAACCGCCGCATTATCATGGCGACGGCCGATCGCCTCGGACTGAACCCCGAAAAGGTGATCATTAACATCGACCGTTATGGAAACACGACTGCCGGGACTATTCCCCTTGCCATGCATACGGCGCGTACCGAGGGTAAGTTGAAGAAGGGAAACATGGTCCTAATGGCCTCGGTGGGAGCGGGATTTACTGTGGGTGCGACGCTGTTGCGTTGGGCTTATTAAGCAATGCCCCGCTGAAAGGAGCAAAACACCGCTACCGTCGGTGAGCGTCCCAGGGCGCCCAGCTGCAGAGCGGTCCGAGCGCAGCTCTTCGTATTGGCATCCCGTGTTTCACCATCCCGCCAGCCCTTACTCTTCGTCTCCCTCCTCCGGCTGGTCTCGCACGGTCGCCTCGGGACGAATCTCCTGCAAGCCCGCGCCCTTGAGCTTCTGATTGAGAATCGGGAGATCGTGGCTCTCTAGCTCGTGCCAGCGCCGAGTGGCGTCAGTCACGGCAGTCTCAAGCTTTGTGGATTCGGAGGCCTGGATGGCAGTGGGGGCTGCATCTGCCCTGGACACCTGCTCGTATAAGACATTCACCGTGCTGTTGACGGTGGCGAGAGTCGGCGTTTCGCCATTCCCCGGTTGATCGACGCCCGCCAATAGCGCGGTGAGTTTCTGTTGCAGCGATCTGATGGCCGCCGCTGTGCTACCGCTTGCCTTTTGCAAAAGTGCCTCGAATTGCTCTCGCGTCGAACGCGCTCGCAGGTTAGCGTCGGCAATCTGGTTCATCATGCCCGCCAGGCGGGTCTCCAACTGGAACTGCTGGGCCAAAGCCGCTGCGCTCGTCCGTACCCGCGGATCCATATGCACCATAAGTGGCGCGGTGTAGATTTGCCCATTTGTGGTAAGCCGCACTTTGTATTGGCCGGGCAAAGCTCGCGGACCGAAAGGTGCGCGCGGCGTGTCGTGCGGTATGGCCGAAATTGGATAGTCGCGTCGAGTGGAGAGCGGGGCGGAGTGATGGAGATCCCAAACCCAGCGGTGCATGCCGGCTTCGCTTGGTAAGGCTTTTGCAGGCCGTGTCCAATACAAAGGGATCAACTGCTTTTCAAGTTGCTGTCGAGTGAGTTCGGGCTGATCGGTGCTCGCATACTGCCGCACCAGCTTACCCTGCGCATCGAGGATCTCAAGGGTGACCGGCCCAGCGTGGGCAAGGAAGTAATCAATAATAGCCCCACTCGGCGGGTTTTGGCCCGCGGGTTCATCAGGAGGAAGGGGGGTGTCGGTATTCGTGTCGCGGTGAACGCGGTTAGCATCCGCCGGCTTGAACAGGTAAGCTTCGGCGCTAGCGATCGCTTGGCTGAGCTGTCGTAAAGGGCTGATGTCATCGAGAATCCAGAAGGAGCGTCCATGGGTGCTTACAATGAGGTCGTCACCATGAATCGCGAGGTCGCGCATAGATGTGTGCGGCAGATTCAATTCGAGCGACTGCCAGTCGTCGCCATCGTCAAAGGAGACCCACACCGCGTTTTCCGTGCCTGCAAACAGCAGCCCTTTACGCGCCTGATCTTCCCGAATGGTATCTGCCGGACCGTCGGGCAGTCCGGTGCTGATTGATTGCCAATTTTTGCCGCCATCGTGCGTGCGATAGATATAAGGGTGCAGGTCATCAATCCGCAAGCGACTGACCGACGCGTAGGCGGTTTGGTCATCGAAATGCGAGGACTGGATCTGCGTGACCTTGCTCCAGGGGGTCAGTTCCGGAGGAGTGATGTTGCTCCAATTCTTGCCACCATCGCGGGTAATCCAGATCAGCCCGTCATCAGTTCCCGCCCACAGGGTGTTGCTATTTCGGAACGATGGCGCAAGTGAATAAATGACGCCGCGCTGCTGGTTGGCGGCTTTGGGCACGAGCGCCCCCACGCTGGCGGGAACTGCTGGCTCGGGGCGAGTCAGGTCGGGGCTGATGGTTTGCCAAGTATTACCACCATCGCGGGTGTTAAACAGCACATTGGCGGCGTAGTAGAGCGTGTGCGGGTCGAGCGGCGAGAATACAATAGGCTCAGTGCGATCAACCCGGTACTTGTGATCGCGAACCGGAATCGGCGTCACGTTCTCGACCTGCCCGGTGGACCAATGGAATTTAGATACCTCATTGCGTCCAGCACCATAAATGACATCGGGATCAAGCGGATCGGGAGCAACGTACCCATATTCAATGGTGCCAACCGGGTGCCAATCGCGAAAGGTAATTTCTCCATCGTTGCCGCGGCTCAGAATGCACACCGATCCGCTCTCCTGCTGGCCTCCGCATACCTTATAAGGGAACGAGTCGGTGGTCGAAACATGGTAGAGCTGTGCGGTGGGCTGGTTGTACCACGAACTCCAGCTGTCGCCGCCATTGACGCTTACGATCGCTCCTTGGTCGCTGACTACGATTAAAATGTTGCCATTGCTGGGATTGATCCAGAGATTCTGATAATCATCTCCCCCGGGAGCGCCGCGCAAACTGTTCCAGGTTTTCCCCCCATCACTTGAACGGACGACGACTAGGCTGGCGCTGTATACAACACCAGCATTCGTGGGGTCGACACGGGGAACCGGGAGGTCACCGCCGCCGATGCGCATGGCGGGGCGTGGATCGGAGGTCGCAGCATACCAGGTATCACCGGCATCGTCGGAACGGTACACACCCAATCCGGCGTCGGAACCATAGGTGCCCTTATCGATTGTGCCGACGGTCGCGTACAGCCGTTTCGGGTTGCTGGCTGCGATTGCGACATTGATTTGCGCAAGATTCTGGGGCAGACCCTTTTTCAGTTGCCTCCAAGTGTCGCCACTGTCGGTACTCTTGAAGAGTCCGCCTCCGGCGCCATTAAAAATGTTGTTATCTTCCCACGGTCCTTCACGCGCCTCCCACAGAGCAGCATAGAGGACATGCGGATCCGAGGGATCCATCTCGATGTCCGAAGCACCGGTGTTCGCGTCCTTGTAAAGGATCTTTTGCCACCTTTGCCCACCGTCTGTGGAGCGGAATATCCCGCGTTCCTCGCTCGCCCCGTAAGGATGACCGAGAACGGCTGCGAACAGGCGATTGGGATCGCGGGGATCGACCACGAGCGCGGGAATTTGTTGCGAGCCTCGCAGCCCCAGGTGAGTCCATGTCTTACCCCCGTCGCTCGATTTGTAGATGCCATTACCCACCGAGAGGTCCGGCCTGTGCAGCCCCTCCCCGCTGGCGACATACACTATATTTGGGTCGGAAGCGGCCACGGCGATCGCTCCAATGGACTGCGTAGGTTGCTGGTCAAAAATTGGCTTCCAAGTTCGTCCGTAATCGTCTGACTTCCAGACGCCGCCGTTTACGGCGCCGATATAGAAAGTATTTGGCTGATTGGGCACACCCGCTACGGCGCGGGTTCGGCCGCCTCGAAAGGGCCCGATCATTCGCCAATGCATTTCCTGAAAAAGCGAGGGAGAGAACTGCTCGCGGGCGGCTACCTGAAAAGTGAAACCACAGCAAAGAAGCAAACAAACGGACGCATTGCGAAGCACGGTGTGTCCTCCCGCAAACGACCGGTAAGCATAAATGATGCGGGGGAGATAAGAAGAACCTATTTTCCCACGACCAAGGAGTTCAGTAATCGCGTCTTTGAAGAAAACTGCGGCGCGTCAAGCAAGCACCCAGAGGCGGTCCAGAAAAGCTGCCGATGAGAGGTTTGTTACCCTCGCACACCGGTAGCCGCCCTCTTGGGAATAAATTTGAGCGACGCCGAGTTCATGCAATAGCGTAGACCGGTTGGGGGTGGACCATCGTCGAACACGTGACCCAGATGAGCGTCACACAAGGTGCAGGAGACGGCCGTTCTGATCATCCCCACGCTGGTATCGCTACTGGTGCGCAGGTTTTCAGCCGCGATGGGAGCCGAGAAGCTTGGCCATCCGGTACCCGAGTCAAACTTCGTATCGGAACTGAACAGCGCATTATCGCAACACACGCAACGGTACAGGCCTTTCTCGTGTAAGTTCCAGTACTGCCCACTGAAGGCCAGCTCTGTATCAGCATGGCGAGTGATTTCAAAGGCAGCGCGTGACAACTGTTTCCGCCACTCATCTTCGCTTTTTACCACCTTGGGTACGTGGATTTTCCTGAGCCGCTCTCCGGAATCTGAAAATTCGAAGATGGTGACTTGCTTGGGCGTACCAGCCGAATCGGCGGCAGCCAGCAGCTCAGAATTTTGGCTTTTGGCCCAAAACAGCAGGCCTGCGAGAGCAGCGCCCGAAAAGGCAAGAAAGGTGCGCCTTTGCGAAGTAATTGGAGAGTTTTTCTTTTCAAGCTCAAAGTCGAACATGGAACCCTCTTTCTTTCGACTACTTGCCGGTGTAGAGATCGGGAAATTGCTGCTTGAGCTGAGCTACTTTGGGCGCGTCATTCAACATAATATAAGGATTGTCCGGGTGTCGGGCAGCATACTGTTGGTGGTAGGCCTCGGCAGGATAGAAGGCGGTAAGCGGCACCACCTGGGTTACAATTTTGTGCCGGAACACCCTGGCTTCGTCAAGCTGCGCAATATAAGCCTCAGCGATCCGTTTCTGATTCTCATTGGCGTAAAAGATAACCGAGCGGTACTGGGTGCCTGTATCCGGTCCCTGTCGGTTGAATTGGGTTGGGTCGTGAGCCACGGAGAAGAACACGCGCAGCAGCTCGCCGTAGGTGATTCGGGAAGGATCGTAGGTGATTCTTACCGACTCGGCGTGTCCCGTGTCTCCGGTGCTTACCAGTTCGTATTCCGCGTTCCTGCCTGAGCCGCCGGAGTATCCGGAGGTCGCATTCATTACGCCTTTGACGTGCTCGAACACCGCTTGAATGCCCCAGAAGCACCCGCCCGCCAGCACTGCTGTGTCTTGAGATTTGGCTGATGCTAACGGAGTGTCGAGCGCCGGACTGGGCACGAGGCCGCGCCGCTCCCCCGCGCGTAGTCCGGTTACGGAGAGGAATAGGGTCAATACCAACGCCCACAACGGAACCAAGCGCGCCATTATGACTCTCCTTAAGCTGGTAGGAAATATAACTCATGGCATTAGACTCCATGAGAGCGCAAAAGTTACATCTTTCCCGCTGCCGGCAAGGAGAGCGGTTCATAAGCTTCGCCCTTGGGGGGATGCGGAAGCTCGCCCAAGGGGTGGAGCAGTCCTAGGGGGGCCGAGGTCGAATGGGAAACATCTCGCAAATGTGGTCTATCATTCTGGGCCGTAATGCTATGCGGGCCAACCAGCTTCATGTATTCCCGGATGGTGACAAACCGATAGCCGCGCGCTCTCAAGTCCGTGATGAGCTCGGGTAGCATTGTCGTGGTGGTTGACAGCTCATGAAAAGCGAGAATATGCGTGTAAATGCCCTTTTTCTCCCGCAACTCGATCTGCCGCAAGACGGATGCGCTTAAGGAGGGTTTAGGACAATGTACGGGTCGCAGGCCGGCGCAAAGGTAGTCAAGCGAGTTGATATCACGCAGGGGTACAGGCGCCGGTCCTTTGATGGTCAGGATGTGGTATCCACGCTGCTCCAGATCGTGGCGCGCATCCTCGGGAAGAATCCAATCGGGCGGGCGAACGTAAACCGGCCGCCTTCCACTGACCGCCTCGATCAATTCCGCCCCGTGCTGAATATCATGGATGACCCAGGCTTCCCCTTTGCTTTTCTCCGCTGTCTCTAGCTGCACATGACTATACGTGTGATCTTCAATTTCGTCACCGCGCTTCACCAGAGCCCGTACGGCGTCCACGCAGTTAATGCCAATATTGGTTTCGAAACGATGATCTCCCCAAGTACGTGGTGTCAAGCGCCAACCCATCACGAAGAAGGTCGCATTCACATGCGCTTGATCGAGCACATGGATCAGTCCAGGCGCTCCGCTTTGGCCGAACAGCACGTAGGGGCGTGGTCCGTCATCGAATGTCAGTGCGACTAGCTTTTCGTTACCCGAGGCGGGCAAGCTGGCGAGCAACAGGAGAAAAACCGGGACAATGCGCAGCATGAGTGATCGCTTGCTGAATTAATTATGGTGAGGTAGCCTCGCGGACAGCTAGTTACCTTTGTTCTAGGCGGGGTGCGACGGCGGAGCAGGTCTCACCTCAGGGATTTCCGCGCTCTGCCGGCTACGAACCGGGCAGCTCCGTTCAGTTGCCGCTATGAACCTTAGAACTAACACCTGAGAACCCTTGAGAACTGCTGCGCTGCTTGTGTACAGTCAGGACAACCAATCTATATCTATGGATTTAACGTTTCGGGTCTTCTCGAGCGGTGTGCTCGTGATGTTGATGGGTTGTTGGTCTACACAGGCCTGCGCTGCGAATGCCAACAAAACGAGCTCTGATAATCGGCTGAGGGTCATCGACCCGATCGTCAAGGAAGCGATTACGGCAAAGGAAATTCCCGGTGCGGTCCTGCTGGTGGGCCACAACGGCCGCGTGGTGTATCGCAAAGCTTATGGTCATCGGGCGCTTGAGCCCCGAGGTGAGTTGATGACCGCCGACACGATTTTTGATATGGCATCTTTAACCAAGGTAATGGCTACGACCACGTCTGTCATGCAGCTGGTTGAGCAGGGAAAAATTAAGCCGAACGATGTCGTCGAGCACTATCTTCCGGAGTTTGGCCAAAACGGCAAACAAGATGTCACCGTGCGCGAACTCTTGACCCATTACTCGGGACTCGCGCCGGATTTGGACCTTACGAACATGTGGGGAGGAAAAACGACCGCCTATAACATGGCATTTGCTGGCAAGGTCGAGAATCCTCCCGGCTCGCGCTTCGTTTACAGCGACATCAATTTCATCACTCTCGGCGCACTGGTTGAACGCGTCTCCGGAGAGAGTCTCGACCATTATGCGCAAGAGCACGTATTTGCCCCGCTGAGCATGACCCATACCCGTTTTCTCCCCCCGCCCTCTTGGCGTACCAAGATTGCGCCCACGCAGTACGACGACAGCGGCCATATGTTGCGCGGAGAGGTCCATGACCCGACGGCTCGTCGCATGGGCGGTATCGCGGGACACGCCGGCCTGTTTTCCACCGCCGACGACACTGCTAAATTTGCCCAGGCACTCCTTTCAGGTAAAAGAATTCTTTCTCCTCTTGCCATCGAAAAGATGACATCGCCGCAGCAGCCTCCCAATGCCACTGCGATACGAGGATTCGGCTGGGACATTGACACTCCTTATTCCAGCAACCGAGGAGACTTGTTGCCCGTAGGTTCGTTTGGGCACACGGGCTTCACGGGAACATCGTTGTGGATCGATCCGGTCACCGATACATACATCATTCTGCTCACGAACGCGGTGCATCCGCGAGGTCAGGGCAACGCAATTTCCTTGCGCACGAGAGTGGCAACTGCGGTTACTGCCGCGCTGAGACTTACTGTTCCCGAAAAGGAAAAGCTACGCTGGGAAAGTATCACCGGGTACAACGAGGCCTTGGCCGGCGGGCGGCGACTGGCAGCTCGCAACGGTGTGGTGCTTGCCGGCATTGACGTCCTTGAACAGCATAACTTTGACGCGCTCGACTCTGTGCCTACAGACCCTGGGAGCGGAAAAAAGAGGATCGGAATTGTAACCAACCAAACCGGTATCGACTCGCAGGGGCGCCGTACGATTGATGTCATCGCGCACGCAACTGGTGTTTCCCTCAACGCGATCTTCAGCCCGGAGCATGGGGTCACCGGAACTTTCGATACTCCTGCCATTGCCGATTCGAAGGATGCCTCAAGCGGAGTGCCGGTATATAGCGTCTATGGGGCTACGGAGAAAGCGCGGCGCCCGCCGGTCGAGGCGCTGAAACAGCTCGACGCAATTATTTTGGATATCCAAGATGCCGGGGTCCGTTTCTACACCTATGAGACCACCATGGGCTATTTTCTGGAAGCTGTCGCTCAAGCGGGCATTGCGATGATTGTTTTGGATCGTCCCAATCCCATCACTGGATCCTTTGTGCAGGGGCCTGTTTCCGACGAGGGAAGGGAAAGCTTCGTGAATTATTCCCCTATTGCGGTGCGCCACGGCATGACAATGGGAGAGCTGGCCAAAATGTACAACCGGGAGCGCCACCTCAACGCGAAGCTAACGGTCATCCCGATGCAGGGCTGGATGCGGGGCGACTGGTATGATTCGACCGGCCTCACCTGGACCAATCCGTCCCCGAACTTGCGCAGCGTGACGGAAGCGGCGCTCTACCCGGGTGTCGCTCTGATCGAGGGCACAAACGTCTCGGTTGGCCGCGGCACAGCTACTCCCTTCGAAATACTGGGCGCGCCCTGGGTTAAGGCCCGTGAGTTCGCCCAATACTTGAACGCACGCGAAATCGCCGGCGTACGATTTGTCCCCACCGGGTTTACTCCAAACACTGGAAATTATGCCGGCCAGAGATGCGAGGGCGTGAACATCTTGCTGTTGGAGCGCAACCTGCTGGACGCGCCTGAGCTGGGCATAGAACTAGCGTCCGCGCTCACTAAACTCTATCCCGGACAGTGGCAGCGGCAAAAGATGCTGGAGATTTTGGCTAACCAGCCTGTCTTCGATGCTCTTGCGCGAGGTGAGGATCCACGCAGGATTGCGCAGGAGTGGCAGGGGCGCTTGCAGCAATTCGAGTCAATGCGGGAGAAGTATTTGATCTATAAATAGCAGAAATCCGGCGCTCTTATCTTTGACCTGCGGCAATCACGATAGTATTGTTCACCGCACCCCAAATCGTCGACAGCACTCGAGAGTATAGAAACCCTCCCTGCGGCACTAAACCAAGCCAGGACGAGCGTGACTGGCGAGTGTAAACGGCTACGCGCCATATAGAGATAAGGTCTGTCAGCCGCCGAGTATACGCTAAGGGGTGTGAAAGAACCGCATTCATAAAATTACGGAATGGCTCGCGCCATTTCCCATTCAATGACATCCGGATCATTTGGATAGGGTTCAGTTCGACCAGTTCTCAGAAATCCTAGTCTTTCGTAGAATCGAAGCGCAGGATCATTATTGCTCGTAACCATCAACCGTAGGGTTTGCGCATCACGCCGCGATGCCCAGGCGATAACCTGGTTTACGAGTAGGCGACCAATTCCGTACCTACGGTGTGTCGGCGCCGTCCACATCGAGACCAGTTGTACTTGTGTAGGATCGTTCTGGTCAAGAAATGACGCGACAATGCCGCATGGGCTTTTATCTTCTATGGCCAAGAACCCTATGCCTCTTTCACCATTCATGCGTTCGACCCGCGTAAGCCACTCAGATTGAGGGAAAAGCAATTCCTCTGTGTAGGTGGAGCTGAAAGCATATGGCGCATCCCGGAGAGCACGCAGGCGAATCGCTTTGAAGATGCAAACGTTCCGCTCCGTGATTGGCTCAATCGTGATCAAGAGAATGCAGAGGGGAGTTGTCTCCTACCAAGTCTACAAGATCCGCCTATGACTCATCTGAAGCCCCGCAGGTGGTCTGCTACTCGAGTGAGCAACGCCGGATGGCAGCACGTCTGGTGTGCGGGTGGAGGCGCTGTGGCACTTGCTGCTTCCGAGCTAATACACAGCACCTTGCTTAGGCAAAAGCATTTTGTAAGAAAAGGTGCGAGCGGAAGTGTTGACAATGCGGCGCGTGCCTCGTCAGGCTACACCGTATTCTAACTGCCCATCTCGCACCGCATTCATCTTACTGAGGATTCGCCCTCGCCCGACAGGTGACGAACGTACCATGTTCATGACATAGCCGATTCATTAGAAGCTTGTTCCACCTGTCGTTAGGACGAGGTTCACATGTCACTCGCAGGTGCGCAAAAGCAACGCGACGGGCCAAGATTAAAGAAGACAAGATAAAATAAGATAAGAGGCGTTAGCTGATAAGCAACCAAATCACCAATCCTAAACACACCAGCAGAGTGACAACGCCGAGTGCCAGCAGGACTAGCCCTTCATCCGGCGTGAGCGTATCCAGGAAGGCCATCGGTACTTGGATGCAGGTTGTCGGTCAGAAAACCTGCTAAACAGCCTCTTCGGCGGCCCGCATAACCGCCTAAAACCAAATTGGCTCTGCTCGGCATCTTACATGAACAGTTTTCTGGGGTCGATATCCATTTCCAGTGCGCTACCATACCTTGCGAACGGGAGGAATTCTGATGCGGGCTCTCTTCGGCGTGCTTCTCATTTCCAGCATGGTGATGGCTCAGGCTACTTCCTCTGCCGGACCGCAACGGTCGCAAGCGTCGGAAACTCTCACAATTCCCTCCGGCGCACACGTTCCTCTGGCACTCAAGCAGGCCATTTCGACCAAGACGGCTCGCGAGGGAGATCCAGTTTATGCCTCGACGACGTTCCCGTTTGTGATCAATGATCGAGTGCTCATTCCTGCCGGTACTTACGTTCAAGGGCGCATCACGAGCGTTAAGCGTGCCGGACGAGTGCACGGAAGGGCCGAGGTGCTGATGCACTTTACTAGCCTTATTTACCCAAACGGCTATACCGTGATCTTGCCGGGTTCAGTGGAAAATGTTCCGGGTGCGGGCACGAATTCTGTCAAGGGACAGGAGGGTACGATCCGATCCGACAGTCAGACTGGACAGAAAGTAGGTACGGCAGCCACCACTGCGGCGACGGGGGCGGCGGTCGGGGGATTGAGCAACGGCCTGAAAGGCGCTGCCATTGGCGCTGGCATCGGAGGCGCGGTCGGAACCGCCGTCGCACTGCTCACCCGAGGCCACGACGTTACTCTGGAGGCCGGCACGGCGATCAACATGGTGATTCAGCGGCCGATCAGTGTCGATGCGAGTCGGATTTCTGCAGCATCCTCCCGGCGTGTTGTTGAAGCTGCGCAAGAGTGACCCCGCATTTCATGAGATGCGACCGACATTTTCGCCTTTCTAACGAGACCCCCTGCCTTGCGAAGGATCGCGGCAAGTTGCGCTATCAAGATCTACAAACATGTGCTGCTTGGGATCAGCCGTAGGGGGGTAGCAGTTGCCATCAGGAGCGTAGCTTTTGCCGCAGCCGACCGCAACCGTTGCTCTTTTTGGGCTTTGCGCAAATTGCCAGATGCTGGCGAACTCTACCCCGCTGGCACTTGGGGCAGGAACTCGTTTGCCGAGTGAGCACCCGGGCGAAGGTGGGCAGCTATCGTTTGCCACCCAAAACGAGATTTGCCGCCCCCCGGCATGGCGACGAATGTCCTCGGCGGTAACTACTACGCTGCCCGAGGCTTCTTTGAACGGAACTGCGGAACAGTAAACGCCCGCCCGGAATCCGCTGGTTGCGACTCGATCAATCCAGGCAAACAAATAGCGGTTCTGTTCGGGGAGCAAACGCCCACCCTCTTCCTGGTCAAGAAAGATGACAGTTTTGAGCGGGAAACCTTCTTTGCGTCCGTCGCTGACGGCGACGATGGCGTCGGCCTTGCCCTGGGCGTCGGCGTCTCCGCCATTCTTTATTTGGGCAGCCGTTCTACCATTAAAGAGAACCGTAAAACCGAATCCAGCACGCAGAAGCACATCCCTCTTGCCTGCCCACGATGTTTGGCTTTCGCCTGGCGGAGCATTCAGCCAGTAGCCGCAATAGGAAAAGCTTCTGCGCAAGGATTGAAGGTTCTCATCGCCGGGATAATCATTGCGATCAAAGCCTAGATAAGCAGCAGGCCGCTCTGACCTCTCGCCGGATCCGAAGGCAATCAGCACGGCCGCGAGCAACATGGCCGACCATGAATTTTTCACTGCCTAATGGTAAGGCGAGGCTCTCGCATTCTATGCAAATCTATTTCACATTGAACAGCACATTGACGTGTGCCGTCACGGTCACATTCTGTGGCGTGAACTGTTCGGTCCGAGCGACAGCTTCGGCTTGCGCTCGCATCCCGGGAACCGGCACTTGCCCGGCCAACGCCATGGGCCGCACTTGCTCGTAGCTGTCGACCGAAGCGTACGAGAGGTCGCCGAGGATTCTCGATCCGGCCTGCGCCAAAGTCTCGGCGTTCATGCGGGCATGATGATAGGCATCCTCCACAGCTCTGGCTTTGGCCGCGTCCATGTTTTCCAGGGTGTAGACGAGGCTTTGGTTCTCGCCAATATTGTTGTCCGCCAGGCGCTCGAGGATGGAAGCTATTTTGGAGAAATCCTTGAGCTTCAATCTCACATTGCTAGCCACCCGATATGCGATCAAATTGCGCTTGGAATTTTTCAAGTCATATACGGGCTGGACCACATAGTAGCCGATTTCGGCGGCTTTGGGATCGATTCCATTGTTCTGAAGAACCTGCCGAAACTCGTTGCCCTCGCGTGAGGCGTGCTCATAGGCTGCCTTGGCTGTGTCCTCCCGCGCCGCGATATCGAAGTGGAGCTCGGCGGTATCAGGCGGGGCATCGAATTTGCCGTCGGCGCTCGCATAGATCGTCTTGGGTTGCGCCGTGATCTCAGGGTGCTCCTGAGCCGAGGCAAGCATTCCCGCAAGCAACAACGTAACGAAAATCTTCATAACCGCTCCCGTGCAGGAGATGGGGTGAAGCAAACGTTTCCGAAGTACCTAGGGAAATGGGCCTATACGTTGATCAAGGAGAGATGTTAGTACGTGTCTGAGAGAGAGGAAATAGGATTTCTCGCAATCTCATCTGCCGCGAGCTCGGCCAGATGCGTCCCCAGGCTGCAGCCGATGACCAGGTGGGCGAGATAGCGGTAAAGGAGGGCAAAGACCGCGGTAAATAGCATCTCAATGCCAACTAGTACCGGCCAGGAAGGAAGGGCATCTGTCAGTTCCACTACGATGATGGAAAATAGCAACATAGCGGAAAAGACGACCATACTATCAATAAAGCGGCGAAAGGCATTTTGACCGATGCTTATGGGCCACCAGGGGACGGTAAGGCGTGCCCCTTCCTTGAAAACGTTGATTTCAGGATCCTCGTGAGCTCCCATGTTCCGGTCACTCGATGCCAATTCAATCGGGTTCATAGGCAGGCTAGAGATGACCAGCGCGTTTTCTGTCTGTCCTCCATTCAGAACTGGGCAGCCTGTTTTCAGCGCGTGACTGGCGGCCAGTAGATCGGTGAACATCCACTCTTTGAGTTGGCGGCGCGTTCGCAACGGAAGATCGGTAAATCGCAGGCCCGCCTGACCGGTCTGATCGGCCCAGGCAACCTGGCCCACGAGTTCGAATTTGGCGCGTGGACGGATGAACTCAAAGCGAAGATGCACAACCTGCTCAGGATGGAGTCGGCCAACCGCCTGGATACCCATGCCACTCTCGTTGAGATTGCGGATAATTCCGCCGTTCGCATGATCCAGACGAACGTACGCCAGGGTACAAATGGAATGCCGATACGCACGCGCTGCCTGGGTAGCGTTGGCAATCCCCGCAGAATGCGGAGAACCCGAATGCATGTGGAAATGTTAGCCCGGCAGCAGTTCGATCCCAATAACCGAAGTGGTTCGTGTTAGGACGCAGGCCGGTGGAGTTTTTCTTCGGCTTCCCGCTGGTGCTTGACATGGCGAGCCCGGTTCCAGGCAATTAGGCGATTGATGTCGTAACCGTAGGGGCCATAGCTCCTAAAAACCTGTTCGTCAAACAAACGTTTAATTCCGCAGCCCAGGCAAACCTGGTAAGAGTTTTCCTGGACGCGTATCGGCCAGCTCATTTTTTGATGCCAGCAGCCCCGTAAAACAGCAACCGCAGCCCCTGCTAGTCCGGTGGCCATGATCCCAACCGGCCACAGCCAGCGTCGCTTTCTTCTCTCACTGCTGACACGAATCAAAGCGCACCCTCGCGCCGTGTCGGCTGCGCGCCCCAAAGTGCCTGAAGAAGCGCTACAATGGCAAGTGGCCGAGCCTCTCCCGCCCGTTGTGGCTCTCGGCTTGAACCAAGGTGGCAGCCAGCGCTGTCAAACGCAGCGTAGCAGGTTCCATCTAAAAAGGTAAACGAAAAACGAAGGTACCACCCGCTAGTAGCCGCTGACATTACAAACGGCGACGAGTTGGTAGGTAGACGAAGATAAGGGCGGCGAAGCAAAACCCCTCATAACGAAGTTGTTCTATCCACCATGCGTATCGTCGTTCGAAGAAGAGCCGAGAAGAGCATGTCCGTGACGGGTCGATGCTTTAGCCTCGCGTGAAACCATTACTATTGATCATGGCCAAAGACCACCATGCTGACCAGTTAAGGGGATATTGCGATAAAAAGCAAAGGGCTGTAACGTACTGGAAGCATGGCGTCGGGGGCCCATTTGTCGGGGGCCGCGATAGAACCCGGCTCGCAAGCTCTCTCTGATGGCAACTATTCCACGCAAACCGCAACAGGTTCTCGCCGAGGACTCCGGGCCAAGGCTTGTCGTGGACGGCAGTTCACAAGAACACCCACCTAAAGCTGGCTCTTTGGATGCTCTCGAAGGGCTGCTCGCGTTCTCGTCTTTGCGCGAACAGATTCGTGCCCGCCGGGCGCACGGGAAGAACGACTATCTGACCAACGGGAGCTCGGATCAATTCTTCTTGTATGAAGTTTTGCAGCCTGTGGCGGAACGCGCGTTAGCACTTACAGGCGCGGATGGCGTCGCCATCGCATTGTTGCAGGAGGGTGAAATTATCTGCCGGGCGAGGACGGGAATCATTGCTCCTGAGCTCGGGGCGCGACTTGACCCGCAATCTGGCTTGTCTGGAATATGCATTCGAATGGGGGAGACGGTTTCTTGCGACGATGCCGAGAACGACGCCCGCGTCGACGTGACCGCCTCGCGAGACCTGCGCGCGCGTGCCATAATCGCCGTACCCTTAAAGGCGCGGCGCAGTGTCATCGGGCTTCTGGAAGCTTTTTCAGGTGACCCTTTTGCCTTCAGCGCCAGTGATGTCCGCAGCCTGAACCTTCTTGCCGAACTGATTCTGGGGGCCATGCGTCCGGAAGAAGACGACAAGCCGGAAGACCTGTCGATGAAAGCGGCCGGCGGCGGACCGCTTCCCGAAAAGCAGGCCGGCGCTGGTTGCGCCTTTTCGGCAAATACCGCTGAGGACAATCTGCTTGATCTTGAGATCACCGAAGACAGTGCGCCGACTCCCGCCGAGATTCCACCTGCGCTGCTACGCGACTACGAAAAGAGCTCCGCCTCTCGCTTGAGCCTGATCATCATCTCCGCGCTGGCATTCGCCGTGCTGATGGGGGTCGGTGTGTTGCTGTCCGAGTTTCGTACGCCGCTCGCGCCGGCTGCAGCGGCATTCGGCTCGGCGACCGCGCCTCGGCGGCTCGGCAGTCGAGGGCGGGGTGCGGCAACCGCCGTGCCGGTCGCGGCCGACCTGCCACAACCGACGCCTATTGCGCCCGAAGACGCGAACCGCAATGTGCTTCCCCTTCTTACCGGGGTGCGGCACTGGGAAGCGGGCGATTCGACCACGGTAGTGATTGATCTAGAAGATCAAGTGCAATACGAGGTACACCGGCTTAGTTCGCCAGAGCGCATTTATTTCGATTTGCACGACACAGTGCTTGCTCCCGGACTGAACGGCACGTCAATTGAGATCGGTAACAATTTGCTGTTACGCATCCGCATTGCCGAGCCGATCGCGGGGGTTGCTCGCGTTGTGCTCGATACGAAAGACGTCTCCAACTTCTCGGTTGGGCTCGAGCCTAATCCCTCTCGTTTGGTGGTCGAAATCCGACACAATGCCGGCGATATGGCGCCCGAGGCCAACATCGACCTGCTGCGGCCTTCCCGGCAAGCCTTCCGCAGGCCCTTGACACTTCCTGCCGCTCCCGTCTCTAAAGAAGACCTGGAGCTGCGTTCTCGAGTGCCGCACCTGAGAATTGTCATCGATGCCGGACATGGGGGCTGGGACCTGGGTACGGTGGGGCGGAAGGGAGTCGTCGAAAAGGATCTTGTGCTGGACATTTCGCAACGCCTCGGAAAGATGCTAAAGACCAGATTAGGCAGTGAGATTCTCTACACACGTTCCGACGACGCCTACGTCCCGCTTGAGGAACGAGCGGAAATCGCCAACGATGCCAGGGCCGACCTCTTCGTCTCGCTGCATGCCAATAACAGTGACCATCCTGCGGCTCGCGGCATCGAGACTTACTACACCAATGTGTCCGCTCCTGCCAATTCTCTCGAAATCGAAAAAAGGGAAAACGCAACCGCGATGACAACCATTTCGACCACTGTTCTGTCCGATGTGGCGCTGCGGGAGCGCACCCAGGAGTCACGCAAACTTGCCGCCAGCGTGGAACGAGCACTCTACGGGATCCTGGCACCCAACAATCCCGGCATGCGCGATCGCGGAGTGAAGCAAGCCGGTTTTGTGGTGTTGGCCGGCACCACCATGCCTGCGGTGCTTGCTGAGGTGTCGTTCCTCAGCAGCCCCGCCGACGAGCGCAAGCTGCTATCGCCCACTTACCGGCAGCAAGTTGCCGAAGCACTCTACAGGGGGATCGCCCGGTATGCCGCCAGCTCGAGCCACATGAAGCTGGCTAGCGCTCGGTAGCAACGGCTATTCTCGTCGCTTCCCCAAGTATCGCCAACCGTGAAAGGCTGCGCCATCGCGCGCCGCCGCGAAAAACCAATGAATTCTGTTTCCGGTGAACAAAGTCGCGGCACTGGCCTAGTCCTGGTTGGCTTGCCCTGACGCGAAAACTGAGATCAATGTTGCGAGACCTGGAGGGGATGATCGAGCCGAACCTCAAGAGTTGTCCCTTTTTGCAGGCGGAGATTGCGGTCGGTCAGAAAACCGGCCAGGGCTCCCAGCCCGGCGCCGGCGCCTGCACCAATGCCAGCGCCTTTGCCGCCGCCAGCCGCGACCCCGGCGATTGCGCCCACTCCTGCTCCGACCGCAGTGGTCTCAATCATGTGTCCTTTGCTCATCCCTTTCTTCTCGATGGTGCCTTCGGCGTCCGACTGCTTGGCCGCATGTTCTCCTGGGATCCCGATCACTGTGGCGATTAAAGGCGCCGCACCATGGCCGGTATCGATCTCATCAAAACTCAGCAGTAGACGGGCATGGAGGCCCTGCTCGACGGAACTGACATGGCCGCTGATCTTCTTGCCGCGCGGAATCGTAACCCCATTGGGAGCCTGAAGGTCTTCGGCCAGCTTGGCGGAAAATTTCTTGCCCGCTTTCAGCTTGCTGGTGTCCAGGGTGTCATTAAGCCGGATGAGGAAGGTCTGGCCCTCGGCCACGGCATTGGCTGCCGGCACGGGGGCAATCAGTGGGTCGTGGTTTTTCAGGGCTGGGGTTTGCGCCAGGAGCGGCAGGACGGTAACCAGCAACGCCAAGGCGGGCCTGGCGCAGGCGACATGTCTGCTCATAGAAGCCTCATGAGGATATCAAAAGTGAGCTGCCCTTTGTGGGATGTGAGGGCAGGAGGAAATGGATGCCCACTGCACGCGGCGCCTCGAGTGAATGGCTCGAGTTTTTTCGCATCCGGGAGCAAAACTGTGACGAACGGACTCAACTTCAAAATCTTGAGCTCCTTACACGAATAGACGAGAGAGACCAAAGCAGAGCGCAAAGACCTATTTCGCCACCGCTGAATAAGTGAAGCGGTAGATCTGGTCGTTAATTTCGCGGCGAAGGTCTTCCCAAATATTATCTGGCATGCGGAGGAAAACTTCGACAATTTCCGGATCGAATTGGCTTCCGGAGCAGCGCTTGATTTCCACTCGAGCGGCATCGAGTGGTTGCGCCTTTCGATAGGGCCGGTCGCAGGTCATCGCATCCAAAGTGTCGGCAATAGAGAAGATTCTTGCTCCCAAGGGAATTTCGGTTCCCCGCAGCCCGCGCGGATATCCGGTTCCGTCGAACTTTTCCTGGTGCGAGTAAACGATATCGACGGCCTCGATGAGAAAGGGTATCTTCTTGACAATCTGATAGCCGTGGTAGCAATGTTCGCGCATGGTCAGCATTTCCTCATACGTAAGCTTCCCAGGCTTACGCAAGATGTGGTCGGGAATGGCCATTTTGCCGATGTCGTGCAAGAAGGCGCCGCGAGCAATCACGCTGATTTCTTCCTTGGGCAGACCCATGGCGCGGGCGATAGCGATGGTATAGGCCGTGACCCGCTTGGAATGGCCTTCCGTTTCCGCATCTCTGAGATCAAGTGCGTCTCCTAAGGCTTCGAGGGTAACGTCATAGGAGCGTTCCAGATCGCTCATCGTCTTGCGAAGTTGCTCGGTGCGGGCGGCCACGAGAGATTCCAGATTGGTTTGGTAGGCGCGGTTTTCCATTTTCAGCCGGCGGTTTTCCAAGGCTCGTCGCACGGTCGCCAGCAGCTGTTCCCGTTCAAAGGGCTTTAGCAGGTAGTCATATGCGCCATTGCGGATTGCGGCCAAAGCCACGGAAATATCGTGGACCGCCGTGACCATCACTACCGGCAGGTCGGGAAACCTTTCCTTGGTCCGCTCAAGCAACCCAATGCCGTCCAATTCCGCCATCATGAGATCGGAGAGCATGAGCTCGAATTCTTCGCCGGAATTCAGAATGGCCAGCGCCTCCAGTCCAGAGGACGCCTGACGACACTGATAGTTTCCCGACACCAGCATGGAAGAAACAATTTCGCGAATAGCTTCCTCGTCGTCAACGACCAGAATGCGTTCGGCTGGCATGGGAGTGACTAGAGTGTAACCCAACTTCTCAGATTTGCAGCTTTTTTCGTTAGGTAACCAGAGTAACTGCGGAGTCAGCGAAAAGACACCGTGCGGGCCCGGCGGCGTGATATTACAAAATCCGGCACCTTTGTGTCGCAATCGGCATGAATCTCCTATTCTGCGCCTGGTGGATCACCGCTATTTTCGTTCCTAAGCCGACCATCCAGGAATCGGCCGCACTGATTATGCTGGCCGCCAGTATCCTCGTCTACCGCACCTTCCGGGAGCGTTATCTACTGGTCTGGATCCTGGGCTGGCTCGCCTACCTGGTTTCACATCTGCCAGGTGGGGGGCAAAACGCGGCTTACACAGGGGCCATCGCCCAAGCTGCCCTGGTTGCCGCCGTGGGGCTGTTCTGCTGTGCCGTGTTCGTTTATACCCGTGCCAGGAGAGCAATCCTGCCATTGCTGGCGCTTACCCTCGGCGTCGCGGCCTTTGCTGCTGCCCGCGTTCTCTTGTGGCCTGACTCGTTGCCGTTACGTATCGCGCTCCAATCAGCATATCGCCTGATTGCCCTCACCGCGGCGATCGAAATGATTCGTGCACGCTGGGGTCGCTGGGAATTTGGCCCCTGGTTGCTCACCCTCAGCTTGCTTCTCCTCGACGTCGACTGGGCGCCTGTCAGGATGAGCCTGCCCGCCGCCGTTACCCTATTCCCTGATCTGCTGATGGGCGTCAGCATGCTGTTGATCGTCTTTGATGACTCGCGGGCGCGCACACGGCGATTGGCCGTGGTCAATGCGCTTACCACCAGTATCGCCAGAGCAACGCAGTCGGGACCCATGCTGCTGACCGCCCTGGAAGAGCTGAAGATGTTGATGAAGGCGAAGGCGGCATGGTTCGGTTTGCAGGAAGACGATGGCATGGTCATGACGCAACAGATCGGGCTAACCACCGATTTTGTCACCAGCCGGAAGTCCATCGGCCTCGATGCACATCTCGAAAAGGTAATTCAGGGCGAAAAGGCCGCCATCGTTCGCCTGAAGAGCATGAATGCGCAAGTGAGAGAGGCGTTTACAGCGGAAAAATTCAACCATATCGTGATGGTCCCAGTGCGCGGCAAGAAGTCCATCATCGGCATTTTGTCGCTCGGTGGTCGACGTCGGCGATCTTACACCGAAGAGGATCTGGAATTTCTGGAAACCAGTGCCAACCAACTCGGAATTGCAGTGGAGAACGTGCGCCTGATGGAACAGGTGTTACGCTCGCAACGGCAGTGGGTCAACACTTTCGATTCCATCCAGGACCTCATTCTGGTCCACGCCTCCAATTTCAAAATCATGAAGGTAAATCAGGCGATGCTGGGCCGCTTGAAGATGGTACCTCAGGCGGTGGTCGGCAATCCCTGTGAGACAGTTCTGCCCAAAGGCCCGGAGGCTTGGATGGGCTGCCCGTACTGTAGCCGCGGTGACGTGGATTTTGTGGAAGGACCGGACCCGTGCTTTGGCGGCTACTCATTGGTTTCAACCTCCTCCTACACCGATCAAAGCAGCAAGAAAAAGGGGACCATTCACGTTATCCGCGATACGACGGAACGGCGGGCGGCGGAGGAGAAGTACCGCCAGCTGTTCGAGCAGGTACAGGAGGGGGTCTTCGTTTCCACTCCCGCAGGCAAGCTCTTGGATTGCAACGATGCCTTCCTGCAAATGCTCGGCTACAGCAGCCGCGAGGAATTGATGGCCCGCCAGGTGGAGCAGGAGCTGTATGCCTCGCCCGAGCAGAGGGAACTATTCCGTCGCGAGATCGAAAAGCATAACTATGTGCGCAACTTCGAGGTTACGATGCGCCGCAAGGATGGAAGCTTGCTAATCGCCGTGGAAAGCAGCTTCGCCAGCCGTGATGCGGCCGGGAAAATTGAGCGGTATCAGGGTTTTTTGCTGGACATGACGGAGAAGAAGCGCGCCGAGGAGGAGATCAGGCGGCGCAACCGGGAACTAAACGCCCTGAACGCAATGGCGGTGATTGCCACACAGTCGTTCGATTTGGACGAGATTCTGAATCTGACTCTGCGTCAGGTTGTGACTCTATTCGGCGCGGAAACCGGATCGGTCTATTTGTCCGACCCGAGCCATGGCAACAGCTTTCGGCGGCGTGCCGGCTGGGGACATCGCAGTTTGCAAAGGCAGAAATTCTCGGACGTTTCATTGCCAGAAGGTTTCGGCGACTTGGTGATGAGGTCGCGCACCGAGGTGATCACGCACGAGTTTCTGCCACACCTACCCTCGCTGGTGGCCGAGTTTGTGCAAGCCGACGGGCTCCCTTCCTGGATATGGGTACTACTCTGGAGCAAAGACATACCGATCGGCATGCTGGGCATCATCTGCCGTCAGCCGCGCCCGTTCACCAGTAACGACGAAAATTTGCTGGTCGCCATCGGCCGGCAGCTAGCCACCACCATCGAAAAAGTGCGTTTATACGAAGAGACCTGCCGCGCCTATGACGATCTAAGGAAAACCCAAGAGCAGCTGCTGCAAAGCGAGAAGATGTCGGCCGTGGGCCAGCTCATTGCCGGGGTGGCGCACGAGTTGAACAATCCCCTGACGGCTATTCTCGGATACGCGCAGCTGCTCGAGAGCGAAGGACTCGAAGAACGCGCACAGGACTACGTGCGCAAGCTGTTTAAGCAAGCACAACGTACCCACCGTGTGGTGCAGAACCTGCTGTCGTTCGCACGCCAGAGGCGAGCACAGAAACAACAAGTGGACTTGCGCAAGGTGCTCGACGAGACGCTTACTCTACGCGAGTACGATCTGAAGACCAGCAACGTCAGTGTTGAACGCGACTGGGCAGGCGATACTCCCCCGGCCAATGCCGACATGCACCAGATGGAGCAGGTGTTCCTCAACATTATCAACAATGCCCTCGATGCCATGGTTGAAAAAGGTGCCGGAGGAAAGCTCGTGGTCAAGACTTACGGGAAGGGAACTTTCGTATGCATCGAGTTCCTGGACAGCGGTCCTGGGATTCAGGATCCCAAGCGTATGTTCGATCCCTTCTACACCACCAAAAGCCCAGGCAAAGGAACTGGACTGGGGCTGAGCATCTGCTACGGAATTGTGAAGGAGCATGGCGGCGATATTATGGCGCGCAATCGTTTGGAGGGTGGGGCTGTGATTGAACTTCGCATTCCTGTGGCAGGCGCAGGGAGTGCGATGGAACAGCCGGGGGACGAACAACCCAAGCGGGAAATGGCCATTCAAGGACGCTTGTTGCTCGCCGAAGACGAAGAATCGATGCTCGAATTCGAACGCGATCTGCTGGTAGGAGCCGGCGCCGAAGTCACCATTGTGAGAAAGCGCGATGAAATCAAAGATCGCCTCCTGATCGAGGTTTTCGACGCGCTGGTGATGAATGGAAAATCCAACGGCATAACTGCCCTTGAGGTTTACCAGTGGCTGGCAGAAAAGCGCCCAGGGATGGAAAACCGCATCCTATTTACCTTCGCGACCATGGATTCAGAGACTCGCGAGTTTCTGGAGAAGAATAAGGTCGCCTTTTTAGTGAAGCCCTTTGAGGTGGGAGAACTAATCTCTGCAACCCGTAAAGTCATGCAAAAGACGTTAGCGGCCGCTGCCGGCGAATAATCGATGAATGCCCCACCGGTAGGGGCCATTCCCGAATTCGATGGCGCAGCTTGCCCCCGCCAGCATATCGGCTTGAGCACAGGCTAGAGCGATTTGCGCAGATTGCGTGCTAGGTCTCGCACAGCCGCTTCATTGCGCCGATACCACATCCATTGGCCTTCTTTTTTCGCCTCCACCAGTCCGGCTTTTTTGAGAACCGACATGTGATGGGAAATGGTCGGTTGCGTCAAGCGCACGCGTTCTTCGATGTCGCAGGCACACAGGCCGATATCCTTTCCGATGGAGCATACTCCCTTCTGTTTGAGCGCGGTAAGAATGCGCCGCCGAGTCGGATCGGCGACAGCGCGAAGCATACGATCAAAATTATGGGTGTTGGACATAGAGGAAAGGGAGTATCTGATAAGCATCGATCGCTGTCAATAAGAGGACCCGACGATGGATCACCGGTTACCATGTTCAAGCAAAACTAACCCATCACCGGAAGCTGGGAAAACTATTTCTTGAGGATGGGATTATAACCATCGCTGATCAATTTTGCCCGCATGGTTTCCGCATCTTTGAGATCGACGTAGGGACCCACCTGCACGTGAAACAATCGATCGAGGGTCGACCCACCGCTCGTAAAAGCCGGGTATTGTTTCTTCTTCAAAGCTTCGACTAAGGCTTCAGCATCTTCCTGCTTACTAACGGCTGCCACCTGGACATAGTAGGAATTAGCGCTCGGCAAGGTGGTTGTATCGGACGAATTGCCAGGCGAGGTTGCCACCGCGGGTGATGATTCGGTACTCGCCATGGCCGTCGTTGCCGAGGATTGCGCGGGACTCAGGCGCGGGTTGGTATCGTTCTGCTCGACGGCTTTGTAGAAGGTCAGGTCCGCCGCTTTGGCTGCACTGCCGCTTAGCGCTTTGTTCGTCTGTTTGCCGCTGTTTACTGCCGGCGCCGTTCTTTCGGTCACTGCGGAAGCGGCTGAGCTTCTCCCCAAGTTGTAGCCAAAAGCGAAGAACACTGCGCACAATGCCACCAAAGCAAAGAAAAGCAGCAGCAGTTTCCCGGACCCAAGGGTTATTTCGGTATCCTGAGCAGCACTCATCGATTTACCCCAAATTTTCATATTTCGTTCAAAGCGCCTTATGCCGGTCTTAGGAGAGGTCCATCATCTATCCCTGGCCCGCAGTAGGCTGGGTATTTTTCGCCACCAGCTTCTCCAAATTGGCGAAGATGTCAACCGGCACCGGAAATACAACCGTGGTGTTCTTTTCGACTCCGATCTCGGTCAGCGTCTGCAGATAGCGCAGCTGCACGCTGACCGGCTCGGCCGATAGCAGGTGGGCGGCATCCACCAGCCGCTGCGCGGCGGAGAATTCGCCCTCGGCATGAATGATCTTCGATCGCTTCTCGCGTTCGGCCTCCGCCTGCTTGGCCATAGCGCGCAACATAGTTTCGGGAAGATCGACTTGCTTGACTTCGACGTTGACCACCTTGACCCCCCAAGGTGCGGTGTGGGTATCGAGGATACTTTGCAGGCGGAGGTTGATCTTGTCGCGATGCGCCAACAGCTCATCCAACTCGAGTTCACCAAGCACAGAGCGCAGAGTGGTCTGCGCGAATTGTGAGGTTTGATAGACGTAGTTCGATACTTCCACTACCGCAATGCGCGGATCGATCACCCGCAAGAAGATCACGGCATTCACCTTGAGAGTGACGTTGTCACGAGTGATGATGTCCTGCGGCGGAACCTCCAGCGCTTCTTGGCGAAGCGAAACCCGGACCATGCGATCGACGGGAGCAAAGACCAGGATAATTCCCGGGCCTTTGGCGCGGGGATACAAACGTCCAAAGCGGAAGATCACGGCGCGTTCGTACTCGGCCAGGATCTTGACGGAACTAAGTACATACAAGCCCAGAATGATGATGACGATACCCCAGAAGGGAATCGACATAAGTGCCTCCAATGTGCCAGCCAAGGAGCTTCTCTGGCGGATTGTATCTCAGTTAGGCGAGAGAAACGGTATCTCACGTGACCGGAGTTGCCTACCATGCCAATAGTGGTTGATTACAATTGCCAACTCTTACAGCCTCTCCGCTCGAACATCTGCAGAGCACGCCACCGACAGCGTGTTCACGACTGCGCTTCAGCAAGTCACGATGCGGGAGCGGACACAGGTGGGCGTTCGGAGATGGCAACCGGCTCTACCTCAAGTTGCAGGCCCTCCACCTTACGGATGACTACGCACTGGCCCGCAGCGACGTTGACCGATGCAGTGGCGTCCCAGAGTTCGCCATGCACGAAGACTTTCCCTTGCGGCGCAAGGCGAGTTCGCGCGATGCCCACCTCTCCGATCATGCCTTGCCATCCGCTCACAACCTTGTTACGCCGTGCCCGGAGCGCGATTGCCATGAGAAAAATCGTGATTAGGCCAACGGGAATACTGACCGAGAGCGCCGTGAGCAGGCGAACGCGCATTTCCGGTATAGGCGCATCCACCAGCAGCAGGGCGCCGAGGGTTAGCATGGCAACGCCCCCGATACCCAAAATGCCGTGCGTGGCAAACTTTGCCTCCAAGGCGAAAAGGATGAAGGCGGCGAGGATCATCAGCAGAGCGGCGTGGCGGACCGGAAGTAAGTTCAGGGCGAAGGCCGCCAAGAGAATGAAAACTACTCCCACGGTACCGGGCAACACAGCTCCCGGATGGTTGAACTCGGCGTACAGGGCCAGGGCGCCAATGGCCAGCAAGATGAAGGCGACGTTCGGATCCATGATGTAACCCAAGATCCGCTCCTTCAGCGTCATGTCATAGTCGCGAATCGGCTGACCGATGACCTCCAGCCTAAGTTCGGCTCCATTGAATCGCTTGATTGTCCTGCCCTGTAGCTGCTTGAGCAGGTCCTGCTCATTGGCCGCGACGACGTCGATCAGTTTGTCCTGGAAAGCTTCGGCGTCGGTAAATGATTTCGATTCGCGGACAGCACTCTCAGCGATCGCCACATTGCGCCCACGTTTGGCTACATAGGAACGCATGAAAGCGGCAGAGTCGTTCTCTACCTTGGCTTTCATGATGTCATCCATCTTGCCTCCGGTAAGCGTAACCGGATGAGCCGCACCGGTATTGGTGCCCGGCGCCATGGCCGAGACGTCGGCAGCCTGCAAGATGAAAAATCCAGCTGACGCTGCTCTGCTGCCGGTGGGCGCAACATAGATGATGACCGGAACCTCAGAACTCAAAACTCTGGTCACGATGTCGCGGGTCGATTCGAGCAATCCGCCGGGCGTATTAAGTTCGATAAGAACTGCTTTGTCCCCATGTTGCCGAGCTTCAGTAAGGGCGCGGCCGATGTATTCAGCGGTGATTGGCTGGATGGTATCGTTTACGGAAAGTTTCAGGATCTCGGCGGAGAGCCGCGGACAACTTAGGCACAGCCATAAGATAAAACATAAGGGGCGCACCACCTTGCGACACCCGAGCCCGAGCGGCAGAGCCGCTGCTGGTTTCAGGGGAGCCAACGACGGGCTAAGCTTTTCTTGCGACCGCGGGGAAGGCCTCAACCCAGTAGAACTGGCCAAGCCGGGTAAGCCCGCAAAACGCGGAACATGGCGTGCTTCGGCCCGGCGTCCATTCCTGAGCGAGGAGACCTGATCCGCGTGCTCTAGAACGGGCATGCTCCACGGCGGGCTGAAGTGCCGTCGCCGAGCGGGCCGAAACGAGGGGTTATTTTGAGCAAGACTTGTCATCTGTTCGACATCGGCTGCGCCTTTTCCGCCAGCTTGGCTCGAGTCGATTGTTCCAGAGCCAGCGCTGATGGGTTCGCCGGTTCAAGTTGCAGCGCCCGGCGCACGCTCTCCGCGGCAGCTTCTGTCTTACTCTCCTTCAAATTGATGCGCGTCAGCACCAGCAGTGCCGTCACCGAATTCTCCAGATGAAGAGCCAACTCGGCCTCCGCGCGGGCTCCGATCAGGTCCTGTTTGCACTCAAGAGCCTCGGCTAGCCCAGCGTGAGCCGCGGCATCTTCCTTATCCAGGGCAAGCGCTTCGCGCAACTCCCGTTCAGCTTCAATAACGAAGCCTTGGGCGAGGAGTTCCTCGGCTCGCTTCACGTGAAATTCCGAGTGTGCCCGCGGGTCTGTCGAGAGGCTCTGTTCTGCCTTTGCTTCCATCTCGAACACGACCTGGCGAAACGAGCTCTCGTCGTAATTGCGCTTGATGCGCTCAAGGGGTGCCCCGATGACGAATTGTGAGGCACCCGGCTGCAGTACGCGGTTGGCTTGGGGGCTCACAGTATCCAAGAAGCTTCTGGCCTCAAGGTCACTCGGCCTAAGGTTGAGAGCCTCTTTCATTTGCCGGGTGGCTTCCATCAGATTCCCGGAACGGTAGTATGCCAAGCCCAAATTGAAACGATAGTCAGCGTCGGCCGGATCCGCCTGAACCGCCTTCTGAAAGTACCCGAGAGCGCGAGCATCGCTTTGCCGGGCCGCCAGGACTCCGAGATTATTGCCAACCTCAGTGAGCGGCAGCTGGGAGGCAACAAATTCAAAGGCGTCCGTAGCGCGCGTGTAATCACCACGAAAATAAGCAGAGAGGCCGAGCAGGAACTTGGCCTGGCAGGCGAGAGGGTCGGTGCGCGCAATCTTGTTTAGGGTCGAGATCGCTTGATCGTATTGTCGCTCCGCGTAATAAATTTCGCCCAGCGCCAACAGGGCCTTGCTATAGTCGGGAGTGAGGCGAACCGCCTGCTGAAATCGCTCGCGCTTATCGGGCGGCCGGGTAGCGATGATGCCGCGGACATAGCTCTCTAGAGCGTCTAGGCGAACGGGCTTAGCGCTGAGGCGAAAGCCTTCCCGCGTGATCGGAAACTCCGGGCGCACAATGCGCAACAAATCCCAGGCGATCAGAGTTTCGATGTCCACCAACTGAACTAATGGTCCGGACTCATGCACTTGCGCCGAGAGTCTCTGTCGATTCATGTCAAGCAGTTGGGCTGTGGCCGTGAATGTCCGACCATCAAAGGTGTAGTGGCCGAGCACGACGTAATCAACGCCCATCTGCTCGGCCATACGGTAGATGGTAGCCCGCGAAGGATTGAGGTCGGCGGGAATGCCCATCTGGTCATAGGCGCGGAGCCGGTCATCGCGGCTCAGCACATAGAGAGACGGGGAAGACAACCTCTCTTCAACAATTTCGGGAAAGGCTTCGGCGATCCAGGCAAGCCCGGGCGCGCTCGAGTGGTTCTCGAAGGGGATGATGACCGCGGTCTTGCCGCTGGCAAATGGTCTTGGGGTGGACGCTGCTGCTGAGAGAAGCGGCGCAACCGCCATAAAGAGAAGACTACGGCTCAGAAAATTCAAGGTAATAGGATTATAGCGATTCGAGCCGGGGATTCATCCATTCTCTCAGCCAGAGGTTAATTGGTCCATTCTTTCAGCAAAAGGTTAGAAGTCCTGGGAGCTTTGAGCTCTCTAAAGCTTGCCCGCTCTGATGGAACCGGAATCGGAATACGGAAGCAACACCATCTCGCTCGCTCGCTTTCGCCGCCTGCTGCGCGTTAACGCCAACTTCCGCCGTTTGTGGATGGCGCAGATCGTAAGCGAGACCGGGGACTGGTTCTATTCGCTCGCCATTTACAGCCTGCTCCTCGAGTTCACGGGCCGGGCAAGCTCGATTGCGTTGGCATTGATACTCCAGGTTCTGCCCAACGCTTTGATAGGGCCCATCGCCGGGGTAGTCAACGATCGGCTGCCTCGTAAGCAGGTGATGATTGCCAGTGACTTGGCCCGTTTTGCCATTGTGGCTGCTATGCTGCTGGTGCGCTCGCCCTCCATGGTATGGCTGCTCTATCTGTTGCTGATCCTGGAAAGCCTGATGTGGGCCTTTTTCGAGCCGGCGCGCACCGCAGTCATCCCCAATATTACGAGCCAGCAGGATCTGCTACTCGCCAACACCGTCTCGGCGACGACGTGGTCGGTGAATTTGGTGGCGGGTGCCATGTTCGGCGGTATTGTAATGGCGCTTCTGGGCTACCAAGCTGCTTTCCTGCTGAATGCGCTCTCGTTTCTGGCCTCGGCCGCGCTCATCGGAAGAATGCATTTTCGGGAGCCGCACGCTAAGGTGCACAATGCGCTTCGAGTCCGCGACCTCGTCCACTATTCGCCGATGCTCGACGGGCTCCGTTACGTGAAAGGCGATGTACGGCTATTAGCCACCATGCTGGCCAAGGCCGGACTGGCGAACATGGGGGTAAGCTGGGTTCTATTTACCGTCATGGGCGAACGCAATTTCCCATTGCGCTGGCCGGGCTTGGCGCCGCAACGGGCTGCCGTATTAGGCATGAGTCTGATGATCGGCGCTCGGGGCCTCGGCGCTCTGATGGGACCCTTAGTGTCGGCTCGCTGGGCAAGCGACCGCCAGGATCGGCTGCGCCTCGGTATTCTCTGCGGTTTTCTTGCGGTCGGGGTGGGCTACGGATGTTTGTCGGGGGCTGGTTCGCTCGAAAGTGCCTGCTTGTGGGTGATGCTGGCGCATTGCGGGGGCTCGACGGTGTGGGTATTTGGGACGACTCTTCTCCAAATAAACGTCGAGGACCGGTATCGTGGCCGGGTTTTTTCTGCGGAGTTGGGGCTGTCGATGCTAACCCTGGCGGCGGGCGCTTATTTGACGGGAATCTTGCTCGACCATGGCATTGCGCCGCGCGCGGTTGCGCTTGGAACGGGCTTTTGTATGTTGATTCCCGCAACCGCCTGGGCAATCGCCTTGCGGCTCTGGAATACCAGTTCTAGGCGATCCGTGCTAGCTCCCGAGCAGCAGGAACCAGAGCTGAGTACAGAGGCTGACGAATAGCCGATTAGCTCGACTGCAGCTGATCAATTTTCGCGGCCATGATGAAGTCGCTCTCTGTAAGCCCATCAATTTTATGGGTCCAGAGAGTTATTTCGACTCGGCCCCAGCTGAGCAGTATATCGGGATGATGCCCCTGCTGCTCAGCGACTTCTCCCACCCGGTTCACAAAGTCCAAAGCGGTGCGGAAATTGGGAAATTTGAACTCGCGTGTAATGTGATGGTCGTTGGCGACCTTCCACTTTGGCACCTCTTCATGAAAGTTTGCGAGTTCCTGCCCTCGCAAAGGCGGCACGCCGCCACGGCAGGGAACACAGGTCTTGCTGGCCAACTCAGACATTCTTAACCTCCGTTGCCTGAAGATCAGTTTACGCGCCGCTCGAAGAGCTTGTAAGAGGTGCGGGTAGACTGCTGCTTCTGAGGCAAGTTTATAATCTTGAACTTCACAGAAAAGAGCAGGAGAGGCACGGTTGGCTTACGACGATCTGCGGTCATGGATTACGGCACTCGAGCGCGCAGGAGAACTGAAGCGCATTGTCACCGAAGTCGATCCCATCTTGGAAATAAGCGAAATCACAGACCGAATATCGAAGGCAAAAATCCCCGCTCTTCAACACCGAACCAGTGAAAGGCACACTCCCGGGCCGGCGTTGCTCTTTGCAAATATCAAAGGCTATCGGAGAGCTCAGGTGCTCATCAATCAGTTTGGATCGCCACGGCGCATGCGGATGGCCCTTGGAGTAGATTCCTTGGATGAAGTCGCCGAACGCATTCACGGTTTTCTGGACGTGAAGAGCCCGCAAGGATTTCTCGACAAGGTGAAAATGCTCCCCAGGCTTGCCGAAATGGGCAGGTTTTTTCCCCACGTGGCCGCCTCGGGGCCCTGCAAGGAAGTCATCCAACGAGATAGCTTTTCGCTGCTAGATTTCCCGGTGCTGCAGTGCTGGCCGAAAGACGCGGGACGCTTCATCACCCTGCCCTGCGTGATCACGCGAGATCCAAAAACCGGCAAGCGCAACATGGGTATGTATCGTATGCAAGTTTATGACGAGAAAACTGCGGGCATGCACTGGCAGCGTCAGAAAGTTGGGGCAGAGCACTACCGGGAGGCGCTCCGCGCAGCTGCCGCTTCCAGAGATTCTGCCCCGGGGCGAGCGATCGAGCTCATGGCACGAACTTCAGGTGGCTCCCAATTGCCCGACGCTGGTGTGCCCGCTGGCCGGTTGCAGGTGGCCGTCGCGATTGGCACCGATCCTGCCGTGACTTTCTCGGCTATTGTTCCTGCACCACCTGACGTTGAAGAGTATCTGATTGCGGGCTTCCTGCGGCAAAAATCGGTGGAATTGGTGAAATGTGAAACCGTGGACCTAGAGGTTCCTGCCAGCGCAGAGATTGTCCTCGAAGGTTATGTCAATTTGAATGAATTGCGAAACGAAGGTCCCTTTGGAGACCATACCGGCTTTTACTCCTTGGAAGATCAATATCCCGTCTTGCATATCACCTGTATCACTCATCGCCGAGATCCCATTTATGCGACTACCATCGTGGGCAAGCCGCCCATGGAGGATGGCTGGATGGGGAAGGCCGTAGAACGCATTTTCCTGCCGTTGATGAAGCTCACAATTCCCGAACTTGTGGACATCAATCTTCCGCTTGAGGGCGTGTTCCACAACCTGCTCATTGTTTCTATCAAGAAGTCCTATCCCGGCCAGGCACGCAAAGTGATGAATGCCATCTGGTCTCTGGGACAAGCCATGTTTAGCAAGTGCATCATCGTGCTCGACGAAGATGTCGATGTACAGGATTTAGGTGAGGTTGCGCTCAAGGCGCTCAATCACATCGATCCGGAGCGCGATATACAGTTCACGCTGGGCCCGATCGATTCGCTCGATCACGCCTCGCGATTGCCCAATTACGGATCGAAGATGGGCGTTGACGCAACCCGCAAGTGGTCGAGCGAGGGCTTCAGCCGCCCCTGGCCGGAGGAGATTGTCATGGACCAAAAGACTCGCGATCTGGTCAACCGCAAATGGGCATCATTGGCTAAGGAAATTGGCCTGGAGTAGAGGCGAGCGGGGGCGCGAGTCATCGGCGCCGAACCTTCCCCCGCAAGCCAGGGGAGCCGCGAACGAACACCTTCGAGCTTCATCCAAGAGCTCGGTTCAAGAGCACACGGACAGAAAACTTGATTCAGGGGCGAACCACGATGACTGAAGCTACGGTACAGTGGACCGACCATGACCGCTTCGTAGGCATTTCGAGCAGCCGTCACTCTGTGGTTTTCGATGCTGGCAAGGAAAAGACCGCAAATACTCCCATGGAATTGGTTCTCATTGGCCTGTGCGGCTGCACCGCCAGCGATGTGGTGAACATTCTGCGCAAAAAGCGTCAGCTCTTCACCGGTTTGCAGGTCAATGCCCGCGCGGAACGAGCTGCCGAACCTCCGGCGGTTTATACTGAGATCCACCTGATCTATCGCATTGCAGGCAAGGTAGATCGGAAGGCAGTCGAGGACGCGGTTCGCTTGTCGGAGGGGAAGTACTGCTCGGTGGCAGCCATGCTGAGCAAGACGGCTACCCTCTCTTATTCAATCGAATATTTCGAAGATAATGCAGCCTGGGAACGGTCGAGCGCGTCTTAGACTGGCGGTAATAGGAAAATGAAGAAGAAGGTCATTGTCTTCACACAACCCGGTTGACCGCCTTGCGAGTGGTTAACTGCCTACCTCTCGGGAAGAGGAATCGCTTACGAAGAGCGCAACGTCGGGGCACATCCCATGGCAGTTCGTGATTTGGTTTGTAAATACGGCAGCCGCACAACTCCGACGATGGTGATCGACGAGGAAGTCATCACCGGCTTTGATCCGGTGCGCCTGGACCAAATTTTTGCTGACTAAAGCGCATCCTCTTCGCGGATATCTCTCGATCGCCGGCGCAACGTTCCTGTGGGGAATTTCTGCCTGCCTGGGCCGAGCCATGTTCACCGGGCACGCCATGCCCGGCGGTGCCATGCTTGCCCCGCTCGATCCCCTCATCTTGGCTCAGGCACGCACGACCATCTCCCTTCTCGTCCTGTTTCCCGTGCTCTGCCTCACCCGGGGTCGCAGTTTGGCTTTGCCGAAAAAAGATCTTTGCCACGTGATGGTGCTGGGGATTTTGGGTGTAGCCGCATCCAATTATTTTTATTACCTCGCTATTCAGAAAACCAACGTAGCCATTGCCATCACCATTCAGTACACTGCTCCCGCCTGGGTGCTTCTCTATCTTGCTCTGCGCGGGCGCCAACGGGCAACGCTTCCGCGCGTTGCCGCGGTTGTGCTTGCCAGCCTCGGTTGCACGCTAGTGATTGGATTGATCGGGGGGGGCCAGTTGCAAGTCAATGCCGCAGGTCTCATAGCGGCCGTTCTGGCCTCGTTTTCCTTTGCATTTTATAACGTAGGCGGACACGACATTTTGGCCCGCTACGATCGTTGGAAGGTCTTGCTTTATACCCTAGCCAGCGCAGCCGGTTTCTGGATTGTGGTCAATCCGCCGTGGAAGATTGTAGCGGCCCGGTACAGCTACGGGCAGTGGCTCTTTTTATGGGTTTTCGCCATGACCTCGGCCCTACTGCCCTTTTCGCTATATTTCAGGGGATTGCAACACTTGCCGCCGACCAGCGCTGTCGTGACCAGCTGCCTCGAACCGGTGTTCTCGATTGTCTTGGCTGCGCTGCTCCTGAGAGAGCTTGTGCGTCCTATCCAGCTGATTGGCATTCTGCTTGTTCTGGCAGCGACGGTCCTGGTGCAGAGGCCCGAGCGCGACCCAAGGGATGAGATCGCGGCCGTCGAGCCGATCGAGTAAGGCTATTTTGAGTCTATTGCAAGTGTTTGCCTCTGGTTTCCGGCAGCTGTGTTGCTGCAAAGCCGGCCAGAAGGAAAGATACTGCGCATAAATAGAAGGCCGAACTTAGGCCCTTTGCCTGGCCGACTCTTCCGATCGCGAAGGGAGCAATTGAGCTCATAGCCCGCGCGCCGTTATAGGTAAAGCCCAAAGCGCGCGCGCGGATACCGGTGGGAAAAATTTCACTGCCGACGATCCCCGATCCCGAGAAGAAGCCGGTTCCAAAGAATGCCACCACAGCACCGAGCAGAAGGAGCGAAATCGGGCTTTGCGCCAGCGCATAAAAAGGCACCGAGACGGCTGCCGCCAGCGTGTACAGCAGAAAGGACCTCCTCCGGCCCACTAGATCGGCGACCCAGCCAAAACTGGCGTAACCGGGTAGCATCCCGGCAAGGTTAAGCACAACCAACAGGGTTGTGGTTCCCATGGTGCCAAAGCCTCGCCCGCCCTGCTGCACCGGCAGCGATAAATAAGGTGGAATCCAGGTAAACAGCCCCCACCAGGCAAACATCCCGAAAAAATTGAGCAAAAGCAGAGATAACGTAGGCTTCAGGAAGGGCGGCTTGAAGATGTGCGCAAATCTCGCAGGCCGACGATGGTCCGCTGCGGCCGGGCGTTGCGATGAATGACCGTGGTGCTGTTCGATCCACATCTCCGATTCCGGCACACCCTTCTGAATCCAGAAAACTACCAAAGCGGGGAGAAGGCCGACGAAGAACACCATGCGCCAGTCGGCATACTCGAGAACGACACCGGCCACCAGGGCAGCGAAGGCATAGCCAACCGCCCAGGAGCTTTGCACGATCGCGATGGCTTTGGCCCGTAACTCCGTCGGCCAGGTTTCCGCGACCAAGGTAGCGCCCGTATTCCATTCGCCACCCATTCCCAGGCCGAGAATGAATCGGAAGATCGCGAGCGTCAGCACCGACCGGGAGAGGCCTGAGGCAAAAGAGCATAGCGAGTAGGTCAGAATGCTAACGATGAGCGCGCGCTTGCGCCCGATGCGGTCCGCGATGAATCCGAAAGTGACGCCGCCAATACCGGATGCCAGTAGGGTCAGGGTATTGAGCAAGCCACCGGTAGCTTTACTCATGCCGAGATCGCGCATAATGTGGGTCAGCACCAAGGCGTAGAGCATGGCATCGAAAGCATCGAGCATCCACCCGAGTGCGGCGGCCACTAACGTGCGGCGCTGTGCGGGAGTAGTCGCGGAAAGTTTCAGGCCTGGTCGGGTGGCCATGGGGCCGCGATTTTACCAGGAAATCAGGGAGCCGAGGCACCCAGGTTCCGGCGATGGCCTTCGCTGAGCCGCCTGAGGGGGTTTGTCTCCACTCGCCGGTTACCTGTCAGATTGACGGAGTTTGCCCGGAGTCTCGGAAGACCACAGCCGGATCGTGCTTTCAAGTGTTAGGTTCGTCGGGTGAGTTCATGCCTGGCCGATATCCATTCACTCCCGGCCGCGGGAGTTAGAACAGCGTCGAGCGAGGTGGAAATACCTTCTGGCCGTCTGAATGTCTTCAGCAATCTGCTCACGTAGCGCCTCAACGGAAGGAAACTTGACTTCCTCGCGCAGGTGGTTAAGAAAGATGAGTTCAACGTCGGTTTCCGGCCGCAGTTCGAGGGGATGGAAATTGAGGATATGGGTCTCGATGGCAAACGATTCCTCCCCGAAAGTTGGCCGGTTCCCCACATTGGTGACCGAATCGAAGAATTCTTCTTGCACGCGTGTTCTGGTTATATACACTCCATCGGCCGGTACTAACTCTTCATATCGGCTCAGGTTGATGGTAGGCACCGTGTACTTGGAACCGTAACCACGTCCTCTTCCGGGGGTGGAAAGGATGCGAAAAGTCCTTCCCAGCAGGTGACGCGCGCGACTGACGCGCCCGGATGCGATTAAGCCACGAATGTGGCTGCTCGAGACCGGCTCCCCACGAACCCTCATCTCTGGATAGGTGATGACCTCAAATCCCATCGTATGGCCGAATCCGCTCAACATGGCCACATCTCCAGCTGCTTTATGTCCAAACCGAAAGTTATAGCCTTCGTGGACCTCGATGGCCTGGAGCTTCTGTTTCAAGATCGAGTCGGCAAACTGCTGAGGGCTCATCAACGAGAGGTCACGCGTGAAGGGCAGTAGCAAAACCGCATCGATTCCGGTTTGCTGCAGTAAGCGCAGCTTTTCCGCCGTAGGGGTGAGCAATTTGAAAGGCCTGTCAGGTCGCAGGATGCGGATAGGATGCGGTTCGAAGGTGACGGCAACCGCTTTGGCAACCTTTTGCCGCGCGCGGGCGACAATCTGTTGGAGCACATGTGTGTGGGCACGATGCACGCCATCGAAGTTGCCGACGCTCACCACGGTCGAGCCGAAGTCCGCAGATATGTCGCCCAGGGTGTGAAACACCTTCATGGAAATCTTCAAAAGCTGAGACCGCGCGAGTCCGACCAAGGGCTCGGCTCCGTTTGTGGGTCGCGTATTCTCGGCAGCCTCGGCGCTTCAGTCTTGTCTTAGCCGCTCACGGCGGGTACATCCGTAACCCCTCAAATTTCAAATTCCAGTTTCATGCCATCGTAGGAAAGCCGCACATGAGGCGGCAGAGCCCGATTGGTCGTCTCATGCGGCAGGTCGTGACAGATATGGGTAAAGAACGCTCTTCTCGGCTGCAACTGCTTAACCAGGCGCAACGAATTCTCCACCGTGGAATGCGTGGGATGCGGTTTGTGCCGCAGGGCGTCCAGGAACAAGATATCGAGGTTCTTGAGCCGCTCGCAGGACAGTTCGGGAATAGCACTGAAATCGGTCAGGTAGGCGGCGGAACCGAAGCGGAAACCATAAATCTCCGTATCGCCGTGAATGACGGCTACCGGTTCAAAGCGCGCTCCAAATAAGTCCAAGGGTCCTTCGATGCTTTTCAATTCCACCCGTGCAATGCCGCCAAACTTGTAATCCGCCTCGAAAATGTAGCGAAACATCCTCCGCAAGAATTCGGCGGCTTCGGGACGAGCAAACAAGGGAATGTTTCCTGAGCGATGAAAACTAAGAGGGCGAAGATCGTCGATGCCCAGTATGTGGTCGGCATGGGTATGCGTGTAGAGGACGGCATCGACGTGTTGAATGCCTTCCCGAATGGCCTGCTCGCGAAAATCAGGGGTGGTATCGATTAGCACCAAGCGGCCGTCGTATTCGACCATGATGGAAGGCCGGGTGCGGCGGTCGTGAGGATCAGGGGAGCGACATACGGCACAGTTGCAGCCGATGGTGGGCACGCCCATGGATGTGCCGCTGCCCAGCACGGTGAGCGTCGCTTTCATCGAGCTTTGGGTATGCCTTGTGAAGTCTGCGGCGGACGAGCCAGTGAGTTGGTCACCTCAACGTAAGCCATACGTAATTCATAAAGCGAGTTCTGTAGGAAATTCTCCTCTCGCGAGTTGAGGTTCCCCTTGGTTTTTTCCGCGAGCAGGCCGAGAGTGTCGATGGTTTGGCGCGCGCCGATCAAGTCAATATTGGGCTGGCTGCCCTCTTCGTGCATGAGTCCCAGTTGCAGCATGGCACTCATGTACAAGGAAGCAATGAATCGCTCGAAGGTCATTTCCAGCTGTGTGGAAGAGTGGCCGCCGAGTTCGACTCGGGAATCCAAATCCTTCGAGGATTTCTGGTAAGCATCCTTCTGCGCCTGCTGCTCGGCCGCGGTAGGTGGTGCGGGCACGTCCTCTGCTGCTGGGGCAGTAGGAGCCGAGCTGCCGGACTCCTTACCGCCGACTTCTTGCCCCGCCGCCGCCGCCTTTCCCTGCTCCTCATCTACATCGCGGCGAAGGTCTCCTTCGGCGGTGAATAGCCGCCGGTCGGTGACGGTAAAACCAGTATCCTTTTTCTCAGCCATAGCCAACTCTCACAAACCGGTGAAATCTTTAGCCTTTTGCCCTCATCGGGCTTGACCATCCTTACCCTGAGCCTCTCGGCCTCATCGCTCTTGGCCGGAGGTGAAAATTTGCCCCGAGGGAAGATCCACGACTGTTGCCTTTGCCCCTCCGATTTCGATCGTATTTCCGGGCGTCGCGAACTCACGACGAATATAACCTAAGGCAACCTGACGGTCGCCCCCAAAACACGGCAGGGTCGCGGCGCTGGTAATCTCGGCGATTTCTTTTCCTTCCGCCTGTGCCTTGCTGCCGACGGCGGGCAGCGGGCCATCGATGGTAAAGCCCGTAAACTTGCGATGCACAGCGCCGCGGGAGCGAATGCGCTCCACAATTTCCTGCCCGATATAACAACCCTTGGTAAAGCTCAGAGCACGCATCTGCCCGGTCTCCTGCGGCAAGTCGCGTTCCCGAATGTCGTGGCCGTAGACAGGAACGCCGCAGGCGATTCGAAAAAGCTCAAAGGCATTGCAGCCGATGGCAATCGCGCCCTGCTTCAACAACTCCTGCCACAGGCGCGTCAGGGTAGCCTGGTCCAGCCAGATTTCGTAGGAATCTACCCCAGCTAGGTCAAAATGGACAACAGCCAATTGCGTATCCCGCCAGTTCGTTTCGACAATCTGTAGCGGCCGCCAGTCCTTGACATTCGTGATTTGATGGCTCACCACCGCGTGCGCATCCGGTCCGGTAACACCGAGCGCCTTCCACTGATCACCAGCTTTTCGGATCTCCACCTGATCCATGATGATGTAGCGCCGGAGGTTCGCCACCAGGTTCTCGACCTGGGACTGATCGGTGTCCAGCAGCAGAAAGTCGCCGCGATTGTAAATATATAAATCGGCGAGAATACGCCCCTGGGGCGTTAACAAAAAGCTGTAAACCCCTTGCCCAACCCCGAGATCTCGCACATTGTTGCTGACCATGCCGTTGAGCCATCGAGTTCTGTCTTTGCCGGTGACCAGGAGCTTGCTGCGCCAAGCGAGCTCATACATTCCTGACTTATGAACCAGTGCTCTGAACTCCTTACCTATGTCCGAATACACGGAGACGGCCGGGCAACCTCGGTAGTCGTTTTGGTCGTTAGCGCTAAGCTGTTTGGTGAGTTGCGTCATCGTCATACGAACCTTCGATTATAACGGACCCTTGCCAGCGCATACGACCGGCAGGGTGTGCTAAGTTAAGCTGCCGTGGGCAAGAAGCGCATCGCGGTCATACCCGGTGACGGTATCGGGCGGGAGGTGATCCCCGTAGCCGTGCAAGCGATCGAGGCCACGGGAGCGGCGCTTGCGTTCAGCGAATTTGATTGGGGTGCCGAGCGCTACCTTAAGGACGGCACCACGGTTCCGGCCGACGGATTTCCCATGCTGGAGCGCGACTTCGATGCCATCTTCCTCGGGGCCTTTGGCGACCCGCGGATCACCACCAACACTCATGCCAAGCAAATCCTGCTGGGCATGCGCTTTGAAATGGATCTTTACGCCAATGTTCGCCCCGTGCGTCTGCTGGATTCATCGTTATGCCCGCTCAAGGGAGCTGATCCCAAAGACATTGATTTCGTGGTGGTCAGGGAGAATACCGAGGGTGTTTACGGCGATGTCGGAGGTGTGTTCAAACAGGGGACGGCCGACGAAATTGCTATTCAGGAAGATATTAATACCCGCAAAGGTGTGGAGCGGGTGATCCGGTACGCTTTCGAGTATGCTGCAAGTAAGAAGAAGCAGGACGGTACTTCCCGAAGGCGTGTGCTTCTGTGTGACAAGTCGAACGCCATGACACACTCTGGTGGGCTTTGGCAGCGCGCTTTCAAGGAGGTCGGTCGGGCGTATGCCGACATAGAAGCGACGCATATGTATGTCGATGCCCTGTGCCTGCAAATGGTCCGCGACCCCGGCCAATTCGATGTAATCGTGACCAACAATATGTTTGGCGACATTGTCTCGGACCTGGCCGCGGGACTTCAGGGGGGGCTTGGAATGGCAGCCAGCGGCAATATCCATCCCGGCAAGATTTCGATGTTCGAGCCCGTACACGGTTCGGCGCCAGCCTTGGCGGGGAAGAATGTAGCCAATCCAATAGGTGCGATTCTCACGGCCGCCATGATGCTGGCGCACCTGGGGCTCACTCGCGAGGCCGCTAAGCTCGAAGCTGCCGTTCTCGAAGCGGTTCGCGAAAGGAGAACCACGCGTGATATCGGCGGCAATTTAGGAACCAAAGAAGCGGCGACCTGGATTAGTGATCAAGTGAGCCGTCAATAGGCGGGATCACTCGGCGGACAGCAAGATTTTGATAGTTCTTTGCCGTCCGGACCGGGAGCGGACTGAAATTTGCCATGCGCGATCGGAGGGACATTCTTGGGCCCTAAAGTCTTTCTCGCCTTCCTGCTGCTCGCAAGCTTCGAGTTTCGGCTGGCGCGTTCCGAAGCTCAAGTTCAGACCGGCAAGCCACAGACAAGCGGTCAGCAGACCTCAGCTCCACAAACGCCGAATTCGCCTGATGAGCCAGGAGCGGCGAATCAGCGGTCCGACAACCACCTCCAGTCCTCTCCGCTCTCTGGCGAAAGCAAGATTTCGCCCCCCGAAGCGGAAGAACTCTTTCGCTCGGTCGACAGGATCATCGCCTTTTCCAGTCAGGACACAGGTCTTCCGCTCCGCCATCCCGTCCAGCGCCGGCTGATCACGCGAGACGAGTTGACGAAGTATCTTGAAATGCACATGCGAGAGGACAAGGATGCGCAACGCCTGAAGCGAAGCGAGCTGGTATTAAAGAAATTCGGCTTGCTACCGGCAAACTTCGATCTACATTCTTTTTTACTTTCGTTATTACGCGAGCAGGTTGCGGGTTACTACGACGTGAAAACCAAAACCGTAAACCTGTTGGATTGGGTCGACGCCGAACAGCAGAAGCCGGTCCTTGCCCACGAACTGACCCATGCGCTGCAAGACCAATCGTTCAATTTGGAACAATGGATGAAGGTCGGCGACACTGACCTGGCGCTCAGCGACAAAAATCCCACGCCCGAAGATATCGAGAGAGATGAGGCGCAAACCGTGCGCCAGGCGGTGGTAGAAGGACAGGCAATGGCAGTCTTGGTGGACTACATGCTGGCCCCTACGGGGCAATCGCTGACGAGTTCCCCACAGATCGTCGAAGCGCTCAAGGCGGGCATGTTAGTGGGCACGGCGGATTCGGTTGAGTTTCACAATGCACCCATTTTCTTGAAGGAAGTCCTTACGTTCCCCTACCGCTATGGGTTGGATTTCGTGTCGGACGTTCTCACCAAGAAGGGAAAGGAAAGGGCGTTTGCCGGTATTTTGGCCAAGCCACCGCACATCACTCGCGAGATTATGGAGCCAACTACCTATCTTGCGGGTGAGCACATCGATCCGCTGCCACTGCCAGATTTCGCCCGCCTGATGAAGGACTATCAAAAGTTTGATGTCGGTTCGATGGGGGAATTCGATGTGGCCTTGCTGCTCGATGAGTATGCCGGCCCGGACGGAGCTAAGGCCCTCTACCCAAGCTGGCGCGGAGGTTATTACTACGCCGCCCGACCCAAAAGCGATCCCTCGGCGCCTTTAGCGATGGTGTACGTCTCGGACTGGGTCTCTCCCGGTAGCGCTCTGAAGTTTGCTGAAATTTATCGCGAATCGCTAAAGAAGCGATATCACTCGCTACGGCTAATTGCGGGGCGCGGCGATGAAGCGGAACATACAGGCAAAGCATCAGGGCTGCGTGATGACGAATGGCTTACTGAGGCAGGAGATGTCATGATCGACCGCCAAGGCTCGACCGTCCTTATTACGGAAAGTGTGGATGATGTCACCAGCGCGAAACTGCGGGAAGCCGTGCTGAGCCAACCTCCGCTATCGGCACCCAACACCATGGGGAGCAATGACCTCCCCGCGCTCCATTCCTCCGTCTGTTCGGCCCTTAATGCTTTCGCGCGATTTCCCGCAGGGGCAGAAATCGATAAACCCTCGCCTTCACGCTAATCGGTTTCCCGTCTCGAACGAGGCCCAACGTGCGTAGATCGCCCGGGCTGCCGCTCAAAAGAGACCACACCTGTCCCATGGTCGCCCCGGTGATGCGCGCGTTATCTACGGTCATCAATAGGTCGCCCTTCCTGACCTCCGGCACCGAACGGGTGCGGTCGTGTTCGGCTACCCCGATCACCGAATAGTGCCCGTCCTCCTCCGGGCGCAGGCACAAGCCCACCACGTCGATTCCTGGGGCTGCGTACTTGCTCAGCTGCTTGAAGTACAGGGAGGAGTGGGCGTAGTCGACGCCCACGCTGAAGTTCATCAACACATCGGCGCCGATCAATCCCACGGTGGGAACACCTGCCCGTTTCTGGAACCAGTCGAGAACGTCTCTGGTGAACGGCACGGCCAGACCATCGGTGAGAGCGAACCCGCCGCACTGCATCTCGGGAATGCGCAGCACTTGCCAACTCGGTTCAGACGGAAGTCCCCAGAGATTTGCAGGCCCTACAGCACCGATCATGGACGGCCAATGGGGGTGCTCTTTGTGCCACCGAGAGATCAGCTCACCCGACAGCCAGCTCACGCTCGTCCCCGGATCGAATGACACCGTATGTTGTTCCCCTGCAATGTTGCACTTCAGTTGGATTAAGCCCGCGCGGCCGATGGAGGCCTCCACCGCCTTGCCTTGAAAGTGAGTGGTCCCGGGACGAGCGATCGTAAACTCGCGATTCACGTAGTCGAGTACGACGTCATAGTTGCGCAACACGCTTGCTGGGAGTTTGATCGAGGCGCTGCTTCCGGGCGCGATGCTGCCCTGGCTTAATGCGGTGGCTTCCTTGATCTCGCCTAATCCGATCTTCATCGTCCCGACCTCGAGCTCCCCGGGGGCTTGCGATTTGCCTTTATCTGGCGCGTCGCGGGAAACTCGAAGCCCCAGTTTTCTGGACAGAGACTCCGTCATAGACAGTTCGGTGTCGCCCGGATCGATCCAGGCGCGAACGCGGATTTTTGTGCCGTCCGCCATTGGAAAGTAAACGTCAATGATTACGCGATTGTGATCTAGAGTGACAGGAACAGTGGCGGAATCCGACCTCGGCGCGGAGGATTTGGCCAGCAAGATTGGAGCTGTCATCAAGTAAGCGATAGCAAGGAAACAGAGTCTCATGGAAGAATTGTAACGGGCCTGGACTTGCCGCACGGTTCGAGCTTCTCAATGCGACGCCTATTTCCCGCGCCAGGAGGGGATCGGGTAGCGCTAAAAACTGGACTCGCCTCAGGGATCCGGCTGCACAAAGAATTGTGCTCCGAAATGGCGAAAGGAGCTCTGCACCGTTGCTGAGCGACGTTTCGCGTACTGTGCGCTTGTTTCCCGCTGTCCGTCGCTTAGACGGGAGCCTCCAGCCCGATCGTGATCAGATGAAGCACCGCTCGGCTCGCGAACTCGGTCGGCTACCGACTTAAGTAGCCAGTGCCGGGCCAGGTGCAGCGCAGCCGCCGATCGCTCACCGGTCATTCAGGCGATCGCCGATGGGGCAGCTGCATTCGTCATTCGAAGGTCGATTGTATAATCCCCAGTTTGTGATAGACGAACGAAAGTTCTGGAGGATTTTTGTTGCAAGCGGAAATTGGCATAATCGGTGGGAGCTGTTTGTATTCCATGCCGGGACTCAGTACCGTGAGCGAAACTCGGGTGGGAACTCCTTTTGGCGAGCCGTCCGATGCTTATATTGTGGGCGAACTTGAGGGCCGCAGGGTTGCCTTTCTTTCCCGCCACGGGCGGGGGCATCGGATTATGCCTAGTGAGCTAAATTTTCGTGCCAACATTTATGGCTTCAGGCAATTAGGAGTCGAACGGATTGTCTCGCTGTCAGCGGTCGGCTCGCTGAAGCAAGAGCACAAGCCTCTCGATTTCGTTGTGCCGGATCAGTTCTTCGATCGCACCCGGCACCGGCTGGACACCTTTTTCGGTGGCGGGGTTGTGGCGCATGTTTCCTTTGCTGACCCGGTGTGTCCGGAGTTGAGTCGGGTAGTCGAGAATGCGTGCCACAAAGCTGAAATCAGTGCCAAAAGCGGGGGAACTTATCTTTGCATGGAGGGCCCCCAATTTTCGACTAAAGCGGAGTCGAACATCTACCGCAGTTGGGGGATGGATGTAATCGGCATGACCAATCTGCAGGAGGCCAAGCTCGCTCGAGAAGCTGAAATGTGCTACGTGACAGTGGCCATGGTTACGGATTATGACTGTTGGCACCCCGATCATGACTCTGTGACGGCCAGCCAGGTGGTCTCGGTCTTGCTCCGAAATGCCGAGAATGCCTGCAAGGTGGTCCGCGAGACGGTTGCGGGCATGCCTCGATCGCGCTCTTGCAAGTGCGGCTCGGCCCTCGCGCATGCCCTCCTTACGGAGCGCGACAAAATTCCCGCAGCCGCGCGGCAGAAGCTTAGCTTACTTCTCGACAAATACCTGGAGAACAAAAAAGCCTGATGAGCGTATTGGCTGTAGGTTCAGTTGCATTCGACACCATTACGAGCCCCGCTGGGCGGGTGGAAAACGTGCTGGGCGGGGCTTTAACTTATTTCGCGCTGGCCGCCGCCTACTTCACTGAAGTCCGCATGGTGGCCATCGTGGGCAGCGACTTCACCGCCGAACAGGAAAATCGTCTAAAACGTCACGGTATAGATACGCGCGGAATCGAACACGCGAACGGCAAGACCTTCCGCTGGGGCGGGCAATATCTGGAGAATCTCAACGAAGCCAAAACCGATTTCACCGAACTGAACGTATTTGAGCACTTTCAGCCCAAAATCCCTCGCGCCTATCAGGACTCTTCATTTCTTTTTCTTGCCAATATTCATCCCTCTCTGCAAAAGAGCGTCCGTTTGCAGATGGATGGCGTTCGCCTCACGGGCGGCGACACCATGAACTATTGGATTAACCACACTCCCCAGGAGCTGGTCGACACGCTGCAAATGGTCGACATTCTCTTGATCAACGACACGGAAACCAAAATGCTGGCCAATGATGGCAGCTTGCCCCGCGCGGCACGAAAGGTATTGGCCTTTGGCCCCCAGGCGCTGGTGGTTAAGCATGGCGAATATGGCGCGACTATTTTCTTTCGCGAGAGCGCTTTTGGCATTGGCGCTCATCCCTTCCGTGCCCCGGCACTGCCCATCGAAGAAGTCAAGGATCCCACGGGCGCGGGCGACTCCTTCGCCGGGGGCTTCATGGGATATTTGGCTTCTCAGGAAGAATTAAATCGCGAAGTGCTGAAACGTGCGCTGTTTTATGGCGGCGTGATGGGGTCATTTGCCGTCGAGTGCTTCGGCACGGAACGGCTCGAGAGTTTGTCCCGGAAAGAGATTGACGCCCGTTTCCAAGTCTTTCGTGAATTGACTCACCTGGAATGAAGGATTCAAAGATCCTCGGCTGGGACGAGGAGATGCGGCTGGTCAGCGCAGCTGCGTCGGTCTTGGCGCTGCTGTTTTTCGCCTTTTATCTTCGCCACGACTCTGTCCTGCGCTACGGAGACGCGGTCGCCCACATCAACATAGCGCGAAGAGTTTTTGACTCGAAGACTCCAGGCGTATTGCAACTTGGAACGGTGTGGTTGCCTTTGCCCCATTTACTGATGATCCCGTTCTTGGTTTCAAAGGCTGCCTGGGAAAGCGGTGCGGGTGGATCGGTTCCTTCCTTGGTGGCGTATGTTTTCGCCGTGCTCGGAATCTTTCGGCTGGTACGCGGATCACTCAGCCTTCTGCCCGGGGTGGCGAGCCGGACGGCGGCGTACCTCGGCGCCATCATCCTGGGCGCCAATCCCAATCTAATTTATCTCAGCACCACGGCGATGACCGAGCCGCTTTATCTTGCCTTATTCATATGGGCGGTCCTGTACTTCTGCGAGTTCATCCAGGGATTTGACACCGGGAGGCGATCGGCTGCAAGTTCTTTAGAAAAATGTGCCCTGTGCTTGGCCTGCGCTGAATGGACTCGTTACGACGGTTGGTTGCTAGCTATTGTGGTTTCGATTGCTGTCACCATCCTGGTGCATGTCGCCCGCGGATACGGCCAAAATGAGGCAACCTTAGGGCGCGCTCTCCGAAATTTCGTGCTGATCGTTGCGGCTGCGCCGACCGTCTGGCTCGCCTATAACTGGGCTATTTACCGCAATCCCCTCGAATTTGCCACCGGACCCTACTCTGCCCGGGAGATTGAGAAACGAAGTGCCACTCCGGGCTTTCCCGCCCATCCGGGCTCGCATGATGTTATCGCGGCCGGTGAGTACTTTCTGAAGGCCGCCGAGGACAACCTCTCAGGAGCAAGTTTCGAACGGGGCTGGCTGGGAATCGCCATCCTGGGTAGCGCGTTATCTCTGCTTCTCGATCGAAGGCTAGCCGCGTTTTGGCTTCTGTGGCTTCCTTTCCCTTTTTACGCGCTCTCAATCGCCTACGGCGGGGTACCCGTCTTCGTTCCAAGCTGGTGGCCATTTTCTTATTACAATGTGCGGTATGGGATCGAATTGCTTCCGGCGGCAGCGGTTTTCTTTAGCGTCGGCATTTATTTCCTCAGCAGCATGGTGGACCGTCGCCCGGCGAAAGCTCTCATTGTGGTTCTCGCGATGGCTTGGGTGGCCGCAAGCTACGTCTCGGTGTGGCGAGCGCAGCCGGTTACATTGCGCGAGGCATGGGTGAACTCGCAGAGTCGCATCGCGCTCGAGCGGGAGCTGGCAGCAAATTTGCGTAGGCTTCCTGCCAACTCTACGCTCTTAATGTATCTGGGGGATCACGTTGGCGCGCTCCAGGCTGCCGGCATTCCCCTGGCGCGCGTCATCCAGGAAGGGAATCACCGCACCTGGAGACAGCCATCGGATCCCGCGGGTTTATGGGAGCGGGCGCTTGCTGACCCGGGCGCCCTGGCAGACTACGCGATAGGCTTTGATGATGACCCAGTCGCCCGCAGTGCTCGCCGGCACAAACTCGTACCGTTGATTATCGTCGAAACACCGGGCCAGCGACCCGCAACGATTTTCTCAACCCATACACTTGGCCGAGAGTAATTTCACTGACCACGAGATCCTGCCGAGACAGCAGCGTACAGACAACATTTGTCTGCGTGTTCCCCAAGCGTCGGCTTCGACCGGCATCTAGCCAGGCACTCAGGTCGAGAATTTTTCCGTTATAAAATCCTCATCTTCTGCCTATGCCCATGTACTTGAGCGAAGCATATTGATAAAAAGGCAGTCGGCCGCGCGTTGAGAGCTATTCCGAGGTTTTATGGAGCCGGTTCGGCAAATCATTCATCATCTTGCTGGAGAACTCTCGGACATGATCCCGACGGCCATCGTGCGGCTGGTCGTGGCCGCGGTCCTGGGCGGTGTCATAGGCTTAGAGCGTGAATTGCGGCACAAGCCGGCGGGATTGCGAACCAACATGTTTATCTGCTTTGGCGCCGCCCTATACACGATCCTTTCCGATGTATTGGCCGGCGAGCATACGGGCGATCACACCCGCATTGCGGCACAGATCATTCCCGGCATCGGATTCATCGGAGCTGGATCCATTCTGCATGCTCGCGGATCGGTCACTGGTCTAACGACCGCGGCTACATTGTTTGTAGTGGCTTCGATAGGCATGGCCGCCGGAGGCGGCCTGTATCTAACTGCCGCTTTTGCCACCGGGCTGATCCTGATTTCCCTTAGTTTTTTGGGGAAAGCCGAACGGCACGTGACCTTAAAAGAGATGCTGATTGCCTACGAGGTTACGGGACCAGGCGTCGAGGCAGTGCTCGCTGAAGTGAACCGCCTCCTGCAGACCCAGCGCAAGATGCTGCAGGATGTACATGCAGCGTCGAGCAACGGCCATTCCCGTCTCGTCTTCTCCGTCGAAGCTTCCCAAAGCGAGCAGAAGGAGATCGAAATTCTCCTGCACGAGTCATCCCTGTTTTTCAGCGTTAAGTGTCTGGGCGCGGCCGAACGGGAATGATGGTTCCGTTCGTCAAGGCCACGGCTTGTGGGAATGACTTTCTGATCATCGAGGGTATGTACGCCCCGGCCGATTTGGCTGGGTTTACCCGCCAAATCTGTAATCGTTACAATGGCGTTGGTGCCGATGGAGTCGAGTGGCTGTTTCCGGCGAGCGATGCTGACGTCCGGGCTCGGTTGTTTAATGCGGACGGGTCGGAAGCGGAAATTTCCGGCAATGGCACGCGCTGTGTCGCTGCCTATCTCGCGTCGGAACAGGGAAAAGAGAAATTTACCGTTCGCACGGCAATCGGCGTGAAGCCGTGCCAGCTGATGGCGCGCGATGAAATGACGTTCCACTTCGAAACGGCCATGGGCAAACCAGAGATAGGGGATGAGTTTTCCGTCAAGCTTGCCTTCCGTGAAGTGCGCGGCATACCGGTATCTGTGGGAAATCCTCACTTTGTCGTCTTCTTGGAGGAATTTGCTCCTGGGTGGCAGGCCGAAGCTGCGGAAATTGGCGGTCATCACGATTTTAAGCACGGAATCAATGTGGAATTGGTGGCCATTCGCGGCAAAGCTTATATCGAGATCCGCCTTTTTGAGCGCGGAGTTGGCGAGACCCAATCGTCGGGCACCGGTGCTTGCGCGTCGGCCGTCGCTGCCATCGCAGCGGGTCGGGCGGAATCGCCAGTTCAGGTCCAGGCTCCCGGTGGACAGCAACTGGTGCGCTGGGAGGATGAGGTATATTTGCGCGGTCCGGCGCAAATCCTCTGCCGGGGAGAGTTTTTTATTTAGAGTTCTTTCTTAGAGATCTATCCCATAATTTCGACCGTGCAGCACTAAGCAGAAAACACAGACCGGGGCAAAGCGTTATCTCGCAAAATCTTCCTACGCCATGCGCGCTCATGTTTATGTACGAGGAATAAGTATGAAGCTTGTAATGCCCATCTTGGCGGCAGAAAACGAACGGCCAGGATCTAAGCGAAAGATGACCATCAGCTCATCGAATCGGCTGATTCTGGATTTCACGGGAACGTTGAAATGCAGGATTTCCGTTGTCACCGGCCGATCATCATAAAGCTTCCATGTCATGGCTGAGACGACGGCACTGCTGCCGACCGACTGGGAAGGTTTTTCCCGCAGCGTGGTATCTATCAAGATGAGTTCAAGAGAGACCGTGCCGGGGTAGCAGTCTGCATTTCGTATGACAATCTGAATTTCACGGCAAAACGACGGATTGATGGATGTGCCGAAGTTCTGGTGCGCTTCCATTGAGAGTGCGTGCCTGTCCGTGGTGTGAATGTTCAATAGCTCTGGGCTGCCATGGGTGTGGTGAGGATTCCTGGGTAGTTGCGCTTCTGGAGCCTTAAAGAACCAATAGACCCCTGAGAAGGGAATTATCAGCGGTGACTTTCGCGAGGTATTCAGGGGTTCTTAAAACTCCGTGCCGGGGCAGCGAGCAGTTTTGTGGACAGCTGTTCCGGCCATAACACAACGCCCGGATAAGCAAGTTCAGCACTCGATCCTCGAAGCCCTGGCGGCCTGATGAATCTGCCTTGCCGCGCCTCTCCCCATCGAGCCTTGACGGGAGTTCCCGCGTTTCCGGAGCCGCCGAACTGATAGCCGCCGCCTAAATGCGGCAGCAATGCGGCTGCCGTAGAGACGATTGGCAGCACGAATGCGAGGGACAGGCGTGAACGCGATCGAAAGGCCAACTCTGGAGTGAGAATGTGTTTCGAGGCATACACCACAATTGCGGAGCTGAGAGCCACGAGTAACGTGCCAAGCAGAAGGTGATCCGCCAGAGTTGTCAGCGCACCAATTCCGCGCTCAGAACCGCAAGGGCATTGAGGGGCTGTTTGAAGCAGTCCGGCGATTCGAGTACCCTGAATGGACTGCTTTCAAGATGAAAAGGCGCGCAAGAAGCTCCTTGGTCGGAAGCACCTCGTGACAATCGAAACCCCTTCCCAGCACTGATGACGAAAACCACGGCCAGGGCGAGCGCGCATGCCGAATGGTTGCGAATAAAAAGGGCCAGGGGAGCTAGCCAAAGCGCACCGAGACTCGTGCGCAACGCGAGTTGCCAACCAGCGAATCCGGTTACTGCTTTGGCCCGATAGAGACTTACGTTGGTGAGAGTCGCCGCAAGAAAAACAGCGACGACGCGCCCTATTGCCATGACAGTTAATTCACTCCAGGACCTGATGTGGACCGGAAAACCGCCCATTGAGAATGCGGTCATAGCCGCCGAGATAAGGCCTATGAGGGGAGAGGGCAGGTACACACAATCTGACTTCCCCGTTGGGTCGAGGAGTTTCATGATGGAAATCCGCAAAGCGGGCCGCACTGGCGTCAACCGCACCACGTCACTCTAAACAGAATCTTGTCCCACAGCGTTTGACACCAGCAACAGGGAGGGTGTTCCCGAGCGACCGCCGATTCCCGGTGAGCTGCGGTTAGGGTTCGCACGAGGACTAGGAAATTCAGGCAAGTTGAACAAGCCATCAATAGTGACGGCCAGCTTCGTCGCTGGCCGAGTCTCTGAGCACCCAGGCGGTCTCGAACCGTCGTTACTTCCCGCCTCCAAGGTCAGGCTGTTAAGATCGCCTAGGGAATGGACTTGAGCGTCCCAAAACCGCGCATGAAACCGCCCGCGTTGCAGCCGGGTGACAAGGTGGGAATTGTTGCACCGGCCAGTGACATTAAGCCCTCGGCACTCGCGGCAGGCTGCGCCACGCTTGAACAATTCGCTTACAAACCTGTTTACCTCGAGTCGATCTTCGATCGCGACTTGTACTTTGCTGGATC
>JAFATF010000661.1 GCA_019244045.1 Acidobacteriota bacterium | reverse complement strand
GCTCGGAGACAAGGAGCGTGTCGCCGGTGTGCATTTCCTCAATGAGGGTGCCAAGTTTCCGGTCAGCCAGGCGGCGGGTGCTTGAGACGGTTTCCTCGATCCAGCGGTCAATGTGGAGCTTCTTTTCGTCAGCGTATTTGAGGAGTTCAAACCGCTGGTTCTCAGTGGGCTGTTTGTCGGTTGATACCCGGATGTAACCGTAGATCATAGTTAGAATATTGGCAGCTGCTTGTTCTTCTTCTGGGTCTGCCGCTCAAAGTGTAAGCCCAGCACTGCCGTATAGAGAACCCTCGCAAATTTCGTCCATTTTTGAATTTCGTCTTTGGTCGGTACCCGGCCGTTCTCGGTGTAGAGGGCTGCTGCGATTTTTGCCTGTAGCAGTTTCTTCTTTTGCTCTGTCATAGTGTAGTGGTAACCACCTGCCTTTCCGGTCTTTGTTCAAGAAAACCCATTCTGTGAATTATTTTACACAACAGGATGGTTAAAGCAAAGGGGTATTTCTATATACAAATCCTGTATAGGGAAAACGTCCTTTTTTATATACATAATCATCTTGAAAATAAACTGTGCCACTATAATGATAAGTGCGTTACACGTGTATTGTATCCGCTCTGGCCGCTAAAAATAACAACACCGGAACCTCCCCATCCATGCTTTGTTCAGATTTAAAGCCGGCGCAACGGCTCTGCAGCAACATGGGAATTCCAATGTTCTATCATGACAAGAAGTTGATGTACGATGTAAAGATTGATGGCGGTGATCCGCAATTTGCGCAAATGCTGCTCGAGCAATTTGGCGGGGCGACAGGCGAACTCAGCGCCGCACTAACTTATTGGACTCAATCTTTTCATGTCGAAGACAAAGCGATCCGCGACATGTTGCATGACATCGCGATCGAGGAGTTCAGCCACCTCGAGATGGTTGGTCGGATGATCGAGCAGCACACCGAAAAGGGCACCGGGGCCGCAAAGGATGCGGCTTACAAAAGCACGCTGTTCGCGATCCGAGGTATTGGACCCCACCTCGTCGATAGCCAGGGACAAGCCTGGACCTCGGCTTATGTCAATGAAGGTGGCAACATTATCCGCGATCTGCGGGCCGACATCGCTGCCGAAGCGGGGGCGCGCCAGACTTATGAGGCGCTCGTCAAATTGGCGCCAGACGAAGGCAGCAAAAAAGCCCTGGTTTTTCTGCTGACCCGTGAAATTTCGCACACCCAGATGTTCATGAAGGCGCTCGAATCCCTTGGCAAGTTGACTGATCCGCTATTCGGCAATGTTCAGCCCGACGAGACGGTCAACCTTTATTTCAACCTGTCGAAGGACGGCCCGCTCGATCTGCGCGGCCCGTGGAATTCCGAATCCGCCTTCCACTATGTCGAACATCCGGAGCCTCAGGGCCAATTACCGCAGGAGGTCAACAACCCGGATGACGAGCACAGCCGTCCCAGCTAAGACAAACATCATACGGTGTTGCAGTAGCCAGCGGCCAAACGCGGAAAGTCAACAATCCAGCCCACCAGCATCCCGACCTGACTCGCAGCGCCGCCGAGTGCAAGCGTCGAATCAAACCGCGCTATGTCGGAAGCGTAGGCTGTGCCCTGGTCCGCGATACGCGGAACCGGGGCGCGGTGATGCCCTTCGATCGCGCACTGATGAGACCGAGGCTACGGAAGTCGCCATCGCTGCTGCCGCCTTGAACCGGATGCTGGAATTCGGACGCCCGAACTATGTCCGGATCGCATAAACCCAGACGAAGTTGGCGTGACCGCGTTTGCGTCCCCCATCCGTGCAACACGGTCACGTCAGCGCAAGAGGCAAAAGCGATGACCGAAACCTATTCGCTCGAGGAGCAGCTTGCCTGTGTGCAGTGAGAACTGGCGATGCGCAGAGCCGTCTATCCCAAACGGGTGCAAACGGGGCGCATGACGGCAGCCGAAGCCGAGCGCGAGATCGGCCGCATGCAGGCGGTGTACGATACGATCGCCAAGCTGTTCGGAAGACGTGCGATTACGAAGGCAGCGGAGGCGCCGCTTGTCACTTCAGGTCAGGCGAGATATTGACGCAGCTGCCGCCTTCGCAACTGCCGGGTGCAATCACGCTGGGGCCTGGCCGGTTCCAGTCGACAGGCGGGCCGCCTCCCATACCACCACTGCCACCGCACGGGGCACGGCCCATGGGCAACGGATTGCCCACCACGCCCCACACACAGGCTCGTGGGTTCCACCAGTAGAAGCCATTTGGCAGACGGAATCCGGCGATCTGGTCCGCTCCGGCAATTTGCTGAGGGCTCAGCCATTGTCCATTCACATTGATGGCTCGGCCCCACTGAGCCGGCGCCGGTGCCGCGGTGATCAAGAGCGCGCCGAGCACCGCGACCGCGGTATAGATGCTCGTCAAGCGAAATCGCATGGGTTGGTCCTATCTGGGATATCGGGTTGCCTGTCCAAGCTAACCACGTTTCCCGTGTGGTACCTGTGACCCAGTTCACAGATCTCTCCTTTTCCGGCAATCGGCCCGTCTCCGTCACCTAAGGGGGCGGATCTGAGAAGACCTCGCCGGCGAACCTCTGCTGCTATGGCAGAGGAGGGGATCTCACCCGCATTACAGTCTATTATCCTCTCGCCATGCACGGTGAGAGCTTTATTTACGAGCACGGCTCCGTCACGGAAGACGAAATGCTAGTTCTATTGACGATTTATAAAGCCGCTGCCAAGAAAACTGTTTCTCGGGCATCATTGGACACGCCGACCCGACAGCCGGCTACGTGATTAACAGAAAATCCAAGGTTAAGGCCTGGAGAATAGCATGCCGAGCGACATGACAACGCCAAAAAACACAAGCGAAATTCACCTATTCAATACGCAAACGCGGACGGTCGAGCCGTTCAAGCCTATCAAGGACGGTGAAGTCGGCCTCTATACATGCGGCCCCACGGTTTACCATTACGCACATATCGGCAATTTGCGCACTTATGTTTTTGAAGATGTACTGCGCCGTCTATTTGAGGCGTCAGGTTACAAAGTCAATCACGTCATGAATATTACCGACGTGGGGCATTTGGAGTCCGACGCCGACGAAGGGGAAGACAAAATAATGCTCGCCGCGCAGCGTGAGAAGAAATCGCCCTGGGAAATTGCGCGTTTCTTTGAGAACGCTTTCTTCGAGGATTGCCAGGCCCTAAATCTCAAACGGCCTCAAACCGTATGCCGAGCGACAGAACATATCGCTGAGATGATCGAGTTTGTGAAAGAACTCGAAAACAAAGGCATAGCTTACGTCGTGGACGGCAATGTTTATTACGACACCACGAAATTTCCGACCTATGCCGATTTTGCGCGGCTCGATCTTGCGCATATGCAAGAGCATGGCCGCGTCGAGCAAGATCATCGCAAGCGCAACCCACAGGATTTTGTGTTGTGGTTCTCGCAATCCAAATACCCCAATCAAATCATGAAATGGGAATCGCCCTGGGGCATCGGTTTTCCCGGCTGGCATATCGAATGCTCAGCGATGGCGTCGAAATATCTTGGATCGCAATTCGATATTCATTGCGGTGGCATCGATCATATTTTCGTGCATCACACGAACGAAATCGCCCAAAGTGAGGGAAAATTCGGACATAAATGGGTCAATTACTGGCTGCACGGCGAGTTTCTTGTCCTGGATCAAGGCAAAATGTCGAAATCCAAAGGCGATACCCTGACCGTAAGCACGCTAAAAGAAGCTGGTTACGACCCCATACACTTCCGCTATCTCTGCCTGACGACGCATTACAGGGGTCAATTGAGATTTAGTTATGAATCGCTGGAGGCCGCAAGAAATGCCTACGAAACCCTGCACAATAAGCTGGACGATTGGGCAACGAGTGCAGCCGGGGCCGTGTCAGAAGCCGACATACGCATAGCCGCCGATTACCGGACGCAATTTTGGGGCGCTCTTTCGGATGATCTCAATACGCCGGTCGCACTTTCAGTCCTTTGGACTTGCTTGCGTGACGATCGTCTGTCCGACACCGCTAAGCAGGACTTCTTCACATCGACCGATGCCGTTCTTGGCTTAGCCGGGGCGGTCGGCACCGAGCTTACTCTCACCCCTCAACAGCAAAAGCTGATCGAGGAAAGAGAAGCGGCGCGAGCCAGAAAAGACTGGAAACGCGCCGATGAAATCAGGACGGCCCTTGATGAACAGGGCATTGTTTTGAAAGACCGGCCGACGGGAACGGATTGGATCGTAAAAAAACTCAAGTTAAGCCCGAACCCTAGTGGTCTGACACACTCATAATACCAGATCCCAATAACAAGAACCTATATATGTCTGTGCCCTTGCAAGGACCCGCGGGCTCGAACGGCAAGGCACGGTAACGATCGCCGGAATGAGTTCTCCTCATCGAGATTTGGTATAAGATGGGTATTTTTGACTATCTCCGCAAAAGGTAAAGTAAGGTTGCGTTCGCAAAGGAAGTGCACCAATTTCCATTGTAGTAGCTGACCTAGGCCGGGCCTGCACCGGTTGGACCGCACCAGCTTTGCCTGGCGCTGAAAACGCTTCTAAAAA
>JAFATF010000641.1 GCA_019244045.1 Acidobacteriota bacterium | reverse complement strand
CAACCTGGTAGACGCCAACCTGCAGAATATCCGGAAAGCCTTACCGGGCGATTTGGTGCTGGCCAGAACCTCAGACCAGCCGTTACAAGTGCACGACAAGATCGAACTTTTCACTCATAGTTTGATCGAAGCGGTGGTCCTGGTCGTGATTGTGGCTCTTGTTGGATTTTGGAGTTGGCGTACCTCGGTGTTGATTGCCGCCGCAATGCCGATTACACTGGCGATCACTTTCGGTGTGATGAACACGCTCGGGATCGATCTTCAACAGGTGTCGATCGCCTCGCTCATCATCGCCCTGGGGCTCCTTGTTGACGTGCCAGTGGTCTCCAGCGATGCCATTGTTCGCGAATTGGGCGCCGGCCAGCCAAGATCGATTGCGGCATGGCTAGGGCCAACGAAGCTGTTTAAGGTGATGGCGTTCGCCACGATTACGAACATCGCTTCATATCTGCCTTTCCTGCTGCTGCCTGGAGATACCGGCAAATTCCTGTACAGCTTGCCAGTAGTAATTAGTTGTTCGCTGCTGGCGGCGCTGTTAGTCTCGATGACCTTTGTCCCGCTCATCAGTTCGTTTCTGCTCCAGAGTAGGGCCGAGACTCCTATTGAGGAAAGGCGGAAGCGTGGCTTCACGGGCTGGTACTTCCGTATGTCGAAGAAGTCTATTCAGCACAGGAAACTATGCCTGGCATGTTCGCTCGTTCTGCTGCTGGTGGGTGGTGTTGTATTCTCGACGCTGAAGCCGCAGTTCTTTCCGAAAGATCTTCAATATTTCTCCTACATTGATGTGTGGTTGCCTGAAGATTCTCAGGTGAGTGCTACGCGAGAGGTCACCCGACAGGTGGAATCCATCGTGCAACGCGTCTCCGAGGAGTACGGCAAGGCCCACGCCGAGCACGGCCATCCCAAAGAAGTCCTGTTATCGATGACATCTTTTATCGGTGGCGGCGGTCCGCGTTTCTGGCAATCCGCCACACCTGAAGATAGGCAAACCAATTACGCGCAGGTCCTTCTGCGAACCAAAGATCCGCACGATACCACGCCGCTACTCGCTCGTTTGCAGCCGGAGTTTGACAGGCAAGTGCCTGGAGCAATTATCGATACGCGAAGTCTCGAAACGGGTAAGCCGGTTGGAGTCGCTGTTCAGGTTAGAGTTTCAGGAGAGGACATGCGAGTACTCCAAGCCGAAGCCGCGAAACTGAAGGAAATTTTCCGAGACATTCCAGTGGCCGCGAGAGTTCGAGACGATTGGGGCGAGCCAACTCCGAGGGCCGTGGTTCACGTGGATGAGGATCGCGCTAACCTCGCGCGCATCACGAATGCAGACGTTTCGAGTTCCATCAAGGCCGCGCTTTACGGAGTCACCTCCGGAGTATTGAGAGAGGGTGATAAGCAGATCCCGATTGTTGGCCGCCTGCGTGTGGAAGAGCGAGCGCAACTCTCAGATCTGCGCAGCCTTTATGCTTTCTCCAGTCAAGGCGCGCCGCCCGTTCCTCTCGAACAAGTCGCCACTCCTTCCTGGCAACCAGACAGGCCGAAGATCAAGCGCTTCGATCAGTACCGGACCGTGACCATTCAGTGCTGGCCGGCCGTGGGACATTTGCCTTCGGAAGTAATCGCCGCCGCGCTGCCTAAGCTGAAAGAGTTCCAAAAACAGCTTCCCGCTGGATTCATTTTCCGTTTTGCGGGCGAATACAAAGAGCAGGTGAGCGGATTCCAGGATCTTACGACGGTGCTGGTCATCTGCGTCTTTTCGTTGTATTTGGCGCTGCTCGCGCAATTCAGACATGCGGTCAAGCCGCTGATTGTATTTGCGGCCATTCCCTACGGCGCTACCGGGGCCATCATTGCGCTCGCCATTATGGGGCAGCCATTCGGGTTTATGGCGTTTCTCGGAGTTATCAGCTTGATCGGAGTGATCGTGAGTCACATCATCGTTCTCTTTGAATTCATCGAAGAGCGGAGAGAAGAGGGCGAGGACTTGGAACTGGCGTTGGCCGATGCCGGCAT
>JAFATF010000621.1 GCA_019244045.1 Acidobacteriota bacterium | reverse complement strand
GGTTCCGCGAGGAAGAGGTTAGGCGGGAGCCGAGATCAGGCAAGCCCGGACCGTCAAAAAGAACACCCGCCGAGACGAGGGTTGAGGCATGGAGGACTTAGGGACCGCATGCCCCCGCAGCGAGGGTAGGGCCGATACCGGCAGCGGTCAAATTGCCTGTTAACCATGCTTTTACGGGTATCCGTTAAGACCTTCGCTTGCAGGCGAAGTTCAGCACACACCCCTTGCAAAGCCTGCACATCGGGATGGGCGAGCCAGGGTTTCGGTACTTCCCCTGGCTCGTCTTCTCGTTTCCCCCACAAGCGGAACGCAACGGTTCAGCCGAGGATCAGGAAGAACGCCGCACCGCCGACCACGGCCACGACGATCAGCCCGACAGACATCAAGAACCATACGTCCCGCGCCACTGGGCTGATCCCCGAGAGGTTCGGTTCTCCGATCATGCGGTGGCATCCTGTTGGGCGGAAGAAGGCGTGCCGGTGGGCTCGGCTTCAAGGATTACCGTCACAGCCTGTTGCGCAGCGTAGTCCCGGCTTTGATCCGGATGCACGCGGCGCCCTGCGGCTACGCCTACACGGAAACATACGGCGAGCGGTAGGTGCGCCTGTTTGGCAGCCTCGTAAGCCACGAGAACCTCGGATGCGGCGTTATCTGTCATCGGCTCGTCTCCCGCGTCGAGCCACGCTGTTCTGCCCATGGCACCCGCCGCCGCCTCGCTGTGATAACATTGGAGTAACATCAGGAAGACGGGGAAGCGAGGCCGATCGGGTAAAATGCTCGAAGTCACCCCGGCCTGAGATCAGCGATCCTCACCCGATAGAGACGCTGTTCGATCCTGATCTCGGCGTGTTCAGCGTCGTTGAGGGCGCGAAGGAATGAGCCTGTCCGCCCACCCCAACTGACACGATCCCCCAGGTGCCACTGGGGGGTGATGCGGGTGCTGATGGGATTGGATCGCCGGGTGTGTCGCTGGCTGGCTTTGCGGGGTGCGCCCCCTGGAAGACGCCTTGTTCCGCTCATGACGTGTCTCGCTCTGCGTGAATCATATTCATAGCTGATTAACGGCAAAGTTGAGGGACTTTCGTCACAAGTTCGCTACGCTGCTGCCACCAACCACCTCATTGGCAGATCGTCTTCCCCCGAAGCGGCCCCTCCTACCGGGTGGACGGAGAGGTTCCGGCCCTCTGATCTGGCAGGCTTTGTTCGGCACCGAGAGGAGCAAGCCCCTCCGGCGAGGTGGTTGGCCCATCCCCTTTGCACAGACCGGCCAATACCGCTGAGTAAGTAAGGACGCGGTTCGTCTGCTCAGGCGGTTGCACGTTGAGACAGGCGGCGGGCATGTTGTTCAAAGAAGTAGAACGTTTCGGCCAACGCAATGGACCTCTACACGCTCATTGCTTTGGTCATCGCGGCGGTGCTGGCTGCCATCATCCTTCTGCTGATCGTGCCCAGGAGGTAGCGAGCGTGTGTTAGTGAGGGCACGTTACGGCCGGCGTAGCTGTTTGAGCCGCATTTCCAGGCCCTCCAGCCGCCGAACGCGTTGGATGTTCACCTGGCCAGCCTTCGCGACGCAGCAGCACGTGAACCCGTCGGTAACCGTAGCTCAATCCGCGTCTCGGGGATCTCCCGAATGCGTTTTCTCAACGGCTCCTGCTCGGGGCGGCGAGACCGATAGTGATACGTCGCGCGCGGTCCCGGTACCGCCCGACAGTCTGTCATAGGTCCCGTGATTCTCCCCGATTGGAGGCTTTGAAAATTCCCTAGTTGGCGTCCCTGCCAGCCATTCGATCGGGCGCGCCCCGGCCGAATGGTTGAGCCGACATCGGTGCCATTCCCCCTCGGGGGAGGCGGCACCGATACTCCAACTTGGATCACCGTGGACGGCGGAAAAACGGCCTCAGTCTGAAAGTGGTTCCTTTGTAGATGACGACTGTCGAACTCGACGACGCCGAACGAGCCGCGTTGATCACGCTGTTGAAGCAGACGATTGCTGCTGATCCGTTTCCGATGTCCGTCAGAAGCAAGCTGCTGCGTCGCATGCTTGCGAAGTTAAAGTCGGGATCGGAACCCGCAGGCGGGGCGCAATCGAAGGACAAGCCTCGCTGATCGGATTACTGACCCAACTCACAAGCGGCATGATAGGCGCTGCCAACCTGCTCAGGGGTCGCGGTGGAGAATATCGGCACTCCGTAGGTCGCTTGGGCGATCGTTTCCAACTCGCGCTCAGTGTTGGGATATTCAGCGCCGATGGATTGGCGCAGCCGGTTCAGCGCACAGGCCAATACCGATGATGACCCCAATGCAGATGACCGGATCACCGCGCATCGTCGCAAGCCAAGAGGGCCGGGCGAAGGGGCTTTTTGGAGGATTTACGTGAGAGACGCGCGCCTGATCGCCGGGCCAGGGTCCTGACACGTCCGCAGGAGAAGCAGACAGTAACTTAACGATGGTTAACGAAGATCGCTCTCGCCTGAAAAGCGAAGGAGCGCCCCGTTGTCGCCAAGAGCGCTCCCATTGATGCCCCCGGCCAGAGGGGCAGGCATCTGTGGCTACGCAAGGAAGTGCGGCCAGCGGTTGGTAGGCTCGCAAGGAGAGTTAAAACGTAGCCGGGACAAGCAATGCCACCCGAAGAAAGCGAACCACCCGAGCGCGCGCGGCAGCGTCTAGTGGCACGGTGTCGGATATCGTTACACTTTCCGGCGACGTCGGCGTAGCAGGCCGAAGCCAGCGAGCGCACTTCCGAAAATGGCGAGGGATGCTGGCTCGGGAACTGCGGGAGCCGCCGTGAGATCAAGTTCGATGAAGTAAGGGCTGGTAACGAAGGAAAGCCCAGACGCATTGTAGGCAATAGAATTACTGTTTGAAGCTTATATTTGATGTCGTTAGGCCAGCCAAATTTGTGGACAAAGTAAAGCCCGTCAGAACAGAACCATCTCCGAAATTTAAACCGGTGAAGTTAATCCCATTGAATGAGAACACGCCGTAAAAAGCACCAGCATTTTCGTTCAGCACAATCTTGAGTGCCTGTATATCCAACGTAGCTGGTTCGGCGAAGGCATTGCACAACCCGCCACCCGTAAAACCGCCAGGGCACGTCAATTCTGGAAATGCAGATTGAACCAAAATGTCGGATGAGCCGATCACCGTGGAATTATGCAGGTAGGCTGCGGTGACCGTGTCACCA
>JAFATF010000601.1 GCA_019244045.1 Acidobacteriota bacterium | reverse complement strand
CGGCGACTTCTCCAATCCGCGATCGAAGGGCTGGGCCGATACGCTATCGAAGCACGCCATCATCCCTCAACAGCAGTTTGCCTACACCACCGGAAAAAATGCATCCGACATCACGCTGGTCATCGATGCGATGGACCTGCTGCACAGCGGCCGATTCGATGGCTTCTGTCTGGTGTCCTCGGACAGCGATTTCACGCGGCTTGCCGCCCGCATCCGCGAGCAGGGCGTCGATGTCTTCGGGTTCGGTGAGCAGAAGACGCCGGAGAGCTTTCGGCAGGCGTGCCGCAGGTTCGTGTACACCGAAAACCTGCTGGCCGGTGCCGCGAACAGCCAGGATGCCGGCTCTGCGTCAAAGCCGCTTCAGCCCCCCAGCGCCGCCACGCCGATCATCATGAGGGTCATCGCGCAGATCGAAACCGAAGACGGCTGGGTGCCATTGGGGCAGGTCGGAGGGCAGCTCGCCAACCTCGCATCCGACTTCGATCCCCGAACGTTCGGCTTTCGCAAGCTGAGCGACCTTGTCCGAAAGACCAATGCGTTCGAAATCGACCATCCAAAAGGCGGCTCCATGCGCATCCGCACCAAGCCCGCTGCCGGATCGCCGCCGAAAGCGAAGCCTGTTACCAAGACCGCGACATGAGACAGGGTCGCCATGTGCTTTGCTCGGCGAACGGGTCCCTCGCCACATAGCTCTTGCCGGAATCGCTCCATGGATCCTGGCCGCGGTGACGCGAAGTCCTAATTTGAGGTTATCGGTGCACCAATTTCCAGAGTGTGTAGTCCTTCCAAAATACAACCGAGGAGAGATCTGGTTATGAAGGCAATTGCTTTGATTTTGGTCGTCACCTTAAACGCTAGCGCTGCTTTCGCTTTCGATCCAAACGGGTCTGGCAAAATTTCTGATGGCAAATGTGTCTGTAAGAATAGATGTGACCAATTCGCAAATGCTGGACAACTCGTGGGGGCCGCCCTGGCGCAATGCAAATCGAATTGCGAGCAGAAGTACGCTGGCTGCAATAAAGGAGCTCAGCGATAGGTCATGCTCTCAAGAGAGGCCGCCTCAATCGGCGGCCTCTTTCTCTAATCAGAGCTCGGCGGCCACGCCGTACTCCAACCGTTCGATTGCCCCGTTGTCGGGGGTTCTGGAGATTCGGCACGAGCGCGGCCCGAGGCCAGGAAGAAGCGGTCCTTTCCCCAAATTGTGCGCGAGGCATCGGAGACGCGCCGAGCTGGCCTCTCTGTTCCGGTTGCGCTCCTCTCGTTCATGACGGACGACGATTGGCAAATGGTTTGGGACCGCTTGGTTTCGAGCGCGCGCCTTGAGCGCTCGCTTGCGCGGATGCAAAGGCGGCAGCCAACCCGACGCGGGCCTAAAGGTGAGTCAAAATGACTCAACAGTATCCGCAAATTAAATCTTCCGTAACCTTATGATTCAGTTACTGTTTCTGTCAGGAGAGCGAATCAATGCCAGATGCAACATACAATCTCAACGGCGGCTTCAAGCCCACAATGAAGAGGTTCGCTGATCTAAGCGGACCTGATTTTTTCCCCACGCCGCGCTGGGCAACTTTCGCGCTAATCGAAAACGAAAAATTCAGCGGAGAAATCTGGGAAAGCGCGTGTGGCGATGGCAGCATGTCGCGAGTTTTAGAGCAAACTGGACAGCGCGTTCGCAGCTCTGACTTATATGATCGCGGGTATGGTGAAATCGGGTTCGATTTCCTCGAGCCTCGATGGTCCACCGATAATATCGTCACGAACCCGCCTTACAATTGCGCAGAAGGATTTGTTGCGAGCGGAGTAAAGCACTCGAACCGCAAGTTCGCACTCCTGCTGCGGCTAGCCTTTCTTGAGGGCGCTAATCGAGCCAACACAATATTTGCAAAGACGCCACCGGCGCGCGTTTGGGTCTTCAGCGAACGAATAACCTTTTACCCGAACGGTGTAGAGCCGAAGGGTAGTGGCACGACTGCTTATGCATGGTTTGTCTGGGATAAGGACGCTCCGGGCCGAACCGAATTGAGATGGTTCAAGCCCGGATACAAAGCGAAATTCTCCTAGAATCCTAGCTCGGCTAGGTAAGCCACTCCAGCATCCGTCACGCGAATGCCATCTGGCAGGCGCACTGCATAGCCCTTAGCAAAAATGCTAGTCGATTGGTTCTGATGAGAAACAACGTTGCCGACAATCTGCCGCCACACAGGCTCACCCCCTCTAGTGTCTGAGGGCTTCAAGTCCAATTCCGTAAGTTCGATATAATCCGGAACGCGGACTTTGATGAACTCCGTTTCGGCCTCGCGGTTCGGTTGGGCTGCCGCTATTCGCAGGGCCAATATTCTTGCCTCTGGCTCTCGTAGCCTGTCTCTCTCCATTTGCATTGCACCCCATTTTTTGACGGGAGAGGCGATTATGCAGATGTAACCATTGGTTGCAAGAGGGGCGCTGGCCTACTTTGCTTCTGCCTAGCGCAATCTTGCCGCTGGTAATCGAATATCGAAGGTCATCATTGAAATGGCGGCGCAACCTCGTAAATATACGACGAGCAGAGACAATCTTTTGGCGATGGGGACATATGAGCCCGGAAACTGCCAAGTTCATTACTGACATCTCTCCATTCGGCACTGCATTAGCGACTGTCGTAGGCGCTGTCTGGATCGCGCTGACATATTTTCGCGGTCAGAAAGACGCTGCCATCGCCAGGTTATTCGAAAGCAGAAAGCCGTTTTTGGAGCTTCAATTAAAGCTCTATACGGAAACGGCGCAAATTGCCGGTAGGCTTGTTGTTGCCAATGTAGACAACGAGGAGTTTAAGCAGGCGCTCTATCGGTTCTGGCAGCTTTATTGGAGTGAACTCGCGGTTGTTGAAGACCAGCAGGTCGAACGAGCAATGGAAAAAGTCGGCTTCGCGTTAAAAACGATGCAGCGCACCGATGAACCGCACAAGGTACTTGAAGATGCCGTGCTTGAGCTTGCGCATGCTCTTCGTGATGGGATAGTCAACGAATGGGGAGCCCACATCGGCACTAAAATATGACAGATCGCAGCATCCCAAAACCGGTACACCGAGCCGGATTAACGTCGTCTCCTTTGTGAAGAAGCGGCAGTCCCGCAATGTCTGCTTTCGCGCCGTTGTTAGGGGCTGACCGGACCTCAGTGCGGCTCTGACTTATGAGTACACGCCCTAAGGCGGTCTCTGCTTAGAACCTATTGTTTGTTTCGATAGCTGTTCATGACTGCGCGGCTCTTCCAACCAATCCACGCCGCACGAATTGAAGAAAACCACCCAAATCATCGCCTTCTACCTCACGCGCGCCATCGACCGCGGCGCGTGCTCGATTCCAAGCGAACGCCGAGGATTTCGCGAAAAGCCCATGTGAGGCGACGCGAGAAACGATCCGGTTGGCGCGGGTGAGGCAGGCCATGGCGAAGCGATTTTTCGTCAAGCCGCACCGACCGAAGTGCCCTCTTGTCGCCCATCGTTTTCCGGGCACTTCGCTAGGCATTTGTTATTATCGCCTTTTTGATATGGCCACGCCATTCAACGGCTATTCCAGTTCTGCAGTTCTCCAACGCCACGCGCCCGGAGCGAATCGTGTGGTGGCACTCTCGCGCTGCGCAAACGCGGCTTACGGCAACCGGACCTTTGCCAAGCCCATCGCCTTCGCTGATCGGATGAATTGTTGATCGAACGTCACGAAGGCTTCGCAGGATGCAGCCCGCCACCAGTGGAGCGCATCGGCAAAATCCATGCCGTCGTCCATCCGATCCAGAGCAAACGCGACCAGCCCGGGATCCTCGAGCACGACGTTGGGAAGTCCGCCAAAGCCTCTGAGCGCCTTGCACAAGCGCTTGGCGTCAAAACCATACGTGCTCCGCAGGACCCATTCGGTTTCCAGCATCACCGTCGTGCTGACGAAGACCTCCTCTCGGTCGATGACGGCCTTGGCTTTCGCCGATTGCTGGGGATGATCGCCCGTCAGGTAGCGGACGACCAGATTGGTATCAATCGCGAGCATGACGTCGCCGCGCCTCCGCGGCAACGCCCGCCTCCATCTCTTCCAGGCTCTTTGGCTTGCCCTGATAGGGCAGCGAGGCGAAGACGTCCGCCGGCTTGGCCTCCGGGAACGGCGAGGACGGTCTTAGAAGTACCCCGTCCGGTGTGCTCTCGATCGTGAGCCGCGTACCCGCCCGCCAGCGGCGTTCGTCGCGGATCGCCTTCGGCAGGATGACCTGGCCTTTGGTCGAGACGGTCGTTGTCAGCTTGTCGGCAGCCATGGGGTTATTCCTCGGTAAGACGAAAGTAAGATAGATCGAACCCCTTCTCGGGGCAAGGCCGGTTGCGCGGCAGCCGCCACCGCTTCGCCAGGATGGTGGCTCTGCCCTGCCCGGCCGCAGCTCGCGAAAGACTGATGATTTGGCGTGCCGAACCGCAGTTCGCGAAGCATTGTGGGCGCACAAGGGATCGAACCTTCACCGGAAGGCCGGTCCGCAGATTGAAAAAACTATGCTTTTTTGCTCGCGCCGTGCCGCGGATATTCCAGCGCTTATCGTAAGTAGTCGCGGTTTTAATTGTACTCGCTGGCCGAGCTCAGATACTCAAAATGAACTATTGTTGGCAAGAGGACCGATTCTTATGGACGGCTTTTACCTTGCTCTCGGCGTAACCATCTTGCTGCCGTTTCTACAGTGGGCGTTTCCCACAATTCCCAAGGCCGTAGCCTATGCAGGGGCGACCGGCGGCATCTTGGTTCTGCTGAGCGAATTTTTGGACACATCAATGAAACCGCCTTTTGCCGCAGCGATGCTTTTTCTTCTCGGAGTTTTGTGTTTCGCAGGGGCCGGCCACCTGTATCTGCGCTTCTTGAAAAAACCGCAAGCTTCAACTGTTTCGAGCGACAAGCCGACCGCTTCGCCTCCAACTCCGGCGGCGGCGCTAGCATCGACCCTTCGCG
>JAFATF010000552.1 GCA_019244045.1 Acidobacteriota bacterium | reverse complement strand
TCCCGTGCGCCAGTTGCGGGGATCAAGAACCTTTTCCAGACTTCATCACAGCTGCGGAATGGTGCTGTAACCGGCCTTTGCTTTTCTTGTGGAGCGGGTGCGCACCTCCCTTCAGCAGAGGGGTTGACCCGTTCCGCTGCGAAAGGCCCCTGAGCAGAATGACCGGGATTGAAGAAAAGCCCAGCCTTGGGCTGTCGCAAGACTTAATAGCCCGTGATCCTCGGCAGCGTGAGAGCAAGGGCGAAATTTGATGCTTTGGCTAATTCAATCCCGGCTTCCCCGTCTTCTGCTGCTAGGACCGAACGACCGCATGGCAAAGGCTCGTTTATTCGCAAGCCTTGCAACCGCCCGGCGTCAATAAGCAGAATACTTGGTTTCAGGTGCCGCTCCATCGGAGCAGTTCACGCCTTTCCAGTTACTGTTTTCTGCGCGCAATTGCGAGCGGGACATGACAAGTAAGAATATCCGACACGCGACAAAACGCCGGTTACGGTGGTAATGATCACAATTGCACGCGAAGCGACTAACCTGTCATGAACCAGACCTTTGTGAGCAGTATGGAACATCAATCTGAAGGCAAAATTAAGGCCATCGAACAGGAGATTCGTGCTTTAGAATCTCGTGATTTGCAACTGTGGTCTATTGCGCTCGTTGCCCTTTTCATTATTTTGGCCGGATTTGTAGCGCTTATCGCACCACGACTCTTGTGGCACCTGAACGAGCTGGTTACCCACGATCAGAACCTGGCAACTCTACTCTTGGGGCTCATATGCTTGCTGGTTCTGCTAAACGTCTACTTGTTCACGGAGCGGCGGATGCTCTTATCCGCGAGACACGAGCTGGTCCAGCAGCTATGCAATGCAGAAAAGCGTGCCTACACGGATGCACTGACAGGATTGTACAACCGCCGATTCATGGAGGACGCCCTTAAGCGAGAAATTGAGCGGGTAAAACGCAACGACAGCAACTTGTCGATCATGTTGAGCGACGTAAACAATTTCAAAGACTTCAACACGAGATTCGGGCACCTGATGGGTGATCGTATTTTGGTCGAAGTCGGGGTGCTCCTACAGAAAAACTTTCGAGCCGCAGACATTATCATCCGATACGGTGGCGATGAGTTTTTGGTGATTATGCCTGAGACAAGTCTGTCCCAAGCCATGGTCGCAATCGAGCGGTTGCAACGTTTGCTGACTCGCTGGAATGGAGCCGAGTACCGCGAGTACACCTTGGGTCTGAGCAGCGGAGTTGCTATTTACTTTCAGGGCGACAGACTGGAAGATGTCATAAAAGCCGCCGATGCTGATCTCTATGTCCGAAAAGCGGCATCCAAGCAGCCTCAACCTGCTTTATAACATCGACAGCTCCGTCTTTTAATCGGTTTGAATTCCTAGTTCCGTTTCCGGCACTTGCCCGGGCTTGACTTCATTTTCACCTTCTTCAGTGTTCGCGGTCAGAAGGAGATGTCATGAGAAAAGAACAACCTCCCCATGGTGAGCTGCGGTGAGAATGTCGTGATAACAACCTAACGGCAGGAGGTGGGAGCCGAAAGCTGGACGGAGGAATGGTAGGAGCCGCTGGCGCGGCGCACGCTACCGCGCGGTGAGCCCGGACATTTCGGGCAGGGCTGACGCAGTTTGGGTCACGGAGAAAGGAGACTCCCGTGATTCGTTTCCGAAAAATGATGCTGGAAGAACTCCCGCGTCGCAACTATTCTGCAATCATCACGCGCAATTACCTGCGGGTCGTGGCTGATTTCGTCAAGCATTTCGGCAAGATGCCGGACAAGCTCGGCCAACGAACTTCGAACCTACCAAGCCTATCCTCCGCGAGAGCGCAGGCTAACGCCCATGACCGTGGTGAAACAGGTAGCCGCACTGCGCTTGTTTCTCGTCAGAAACTCAAGCGGCATTAGTTACGAGATTTCTTGCCTTACCCAGCCCAGTGGATGGGCATCGACTGCCAACGGTGTTGAGCCGGGAGGAAGTGTCCCGTCTGATCAACGCAGTCGAAACATCGTTCGACGGACGCTGCTGATGATGCTCTAGGGCGCGGAGATGCGCCGCTCCGAACTCGCGCATCTGAAGGTCGCATTGATGGCCAGCGGATGTTCAAGCTGCGGGCCGCTGGTTTTTTTTGATAAAGACGCGGGCATCAACCGGTGCTCGCTTCGGGCCATGTAGAATCCGTAATTTTCTCAGGCCCTATTTCTTTGCCATCAGAGCACGCCGATCGCATCGAATCGCCCATGCAAGCGCCATGCAAATCCGCGAAGGCAAACAAGTTCGCCAGTACCGCCTCAGGATGGATCGTGTGTGGCGAAGTAACACTGAAGCTTCCGTTCAGCACGCCGAAATCCAGAGCTGTCCGCAATGTTCGCCCGGAAAACGAACTGCCGTATTCCGTCGGGATAATAAATGGAAGTCCCGCGGCCAAAGCGCTTACAATACCGGCAAGCAGCGCGTCCCCGGCACCGGCTGTGGATTTTACTTGAAGCACGGGTGCTGGGCAGAACTGCGAACATCCAGCTTCGAAGCCGTACGCTCCTCGCCGACCGAAGCTAACAACTAAGCGGAACCGGGGGCGATTGGCGGTAAATTCGACAGCCCGCTCTACTAAGAGATTATCGGCAAGAACATGACTTGGCCCGTGCCCAAGGAAAGCCGAAGCCTCCTCCTCATTCACCGCTAACAGATCGGCAAGATCGATTAATCCCATTTGTCGGGCTTCATCAATCTCCCCGAGCACGAACGAGCATACGCGATAATTCCCGCAATTCGAGGCAAATTCGAGGAACTCTCGCCGCGAATGCAATGGAACTTCTGGAAGACAAAGCGCGAGTCCGTGCGGTCCTGCACTTTTCATGTAAGGCAAGACGGCCGTCAAATCATCGATGGCCAAAGCTGCGGCCGCGGAGTTACTGCTGGTGATATTTCCACCCGAACCATCTGGGTACAGAAAGCAAACGCTGAACGGGGTCTTCAAAACAGGATGAGTTCGCACAAAGCGCGTATCCATTCCTGCGGCATTCATTTCGGTGAGGATCTGGCGTCCGGCAGCGTCGTTCCCAATCACCCCGACCGGCCATACTCGAAACCCATCTGACTCGCCGAGGGAGCCCATGAGACGTGCAACGTAATGCAGGACGATGTGCAACTTGCAGTAGTCCCGCGAATCGAGTAATTCGCCCAACCTGCTTTCGTTCCTCCCCAGCTCGTGATCGCCCTGCAGCGCATAGACCATACCCGCTCCCAGGCCGCCGATGCCGACGGCAGAGGAGAAGCCGTGTTCCGCATTTGCGCGCAGTGCCAACATTCAGAACAATTCCCAATCCGGGTTTTCGCTGATGGGATGGCGAGCCGTTTCCAATGTTGCCGTTATGATTGCGTCGGGATGCGTCTGCAGCAACGTCATCGGATATTCCGGGGTCGGCGGACTGAACAAAGCGACTCGCAGTGCCGTTTGCTTCCAGGCGCCCGTGTCGCTATAGACGCGGACTTTCTTTGCAGAAAGGCACTCCCGCATTCCCAATGTGATCGACATGGGCGGAACAAACTGGTAGGCTGCGCCGAAAGTCCGCTGCCCCAAAGCAATGATCGTGTCAATATTATTTTCCTGAATGCGGATCGTGGACATCGCGACGTCCTCTAATGTGACGTGGTGAAAAGGATGGCGCCGGGCCTGGTTATAAGCGACGTGTCCGTCTTGTCCCCATCCACCCACCGTAATATCCACGGGGGCCTCGGTAATGGCACTTCGCACCTGTTCCATCGTCGTAGGAAATAACCAATGACGTTGCGCTTCCGGAACCACCAGTTCCGGGCGGATGCCTCCATAGAAGTAGCGCTCCATAAAACTCTTGAAGTTATAGGGATGGCCTGCCGGAAGGGGTTTTCCTTGCCAGTCCAGACATTCGTCCATGTGAAAGACATGCAGGCGCTGCAGCGATACACTCTTTGTGTTCACCAAGGAACGAAATGCTTCATACCAACAGGTGGGGCCGCAGGGAATAATGGCGCGCGTCGCGCGTCCTTGGTTATTGTTTTCCTCGATGACTTCGACTAACTCCTTGGCCATCAAGACGCCCATTTCCTTCGAGTCAGCAACCTGCCGGTACCGGGCACGCAACTCCGGATGGCTGGCTAAGTTCGCAGCCGGGATGGCGCACCAGCGGCACAGCTCCCTGGGATCTACATAAGACGGTGATGCCAAGCAGGTTTTCCTTTCCAACGGGTTAGTTGTTTGAGGCTTCCTCTTTGCATGATTCGCAAGTTTAACTTTGTTACTGAACCTCAGCATAATCTTGAAATCGGCTCGTGCTCAGATGCTGACACATCTTGAGCTGTCGCTAGGTCCCATTTTTCGGCGATTCTCAACTGGATGATAGGCGTACAGATTAGCCGGGTTCAAGTCCGCGCGAAGTGATCCCATTGTCTTTCTGGTCACGCCAGCGAATCGCAGGGTGTGGGACAGGACGACGACCGTCAGCACACGACTGTGAATCAATATAAGGGTTGCGATGCCGGAAACGACCAATGGAATGTCAGTCGGTTTCACGCATGATGCTGGTGCCGCCCGACTTCGGAGTACCTTCTACGTCCCCAGGTTTTCTTCCCAGGAATCTGATCGCGAATGTAGCTCTGCGCCGAAAGCGAGTGCTGAATGGGTCTAAAGTGACCGCTATAATGGGCCTGCGCAGCGCATCGGTTCGGATTTGAGCACCCCACCATGCCGAGAAGTCTACCGTACGAGAAGCTGCGATCGTACGGTGCAGAATTGCTAAGGATCGTTTTCCCGATGACTTCGTAATATTGAAGAGCAGAATGTCTTGTTGGGTTGCCTCCTAGAACTGCACTCGGCCGTCAATGCGAGAATTCATCGAAGGTGACGCGAATTGCATAGGCGTACTTAGCGAGGTCTTGGAAAGGCAATTCCACATGCAGCCCGTCCGGGCCTTGGTTGAACTTTATTGTCGCACTATTACCCAATAAGGTAACGGATCGGACGCGCTCACCGCGTACCGTCTCGGCGAGCGAGTGAATCACGGCTTCGCCATTGGTCGGCCATGCGAGTCCTATGGCATATAGCACATTGCCTCTCGTTGTAAAACGAAAATCCTGCGGCTTGTAATTGGCAGTTTCGGTGTCGTGGAAGGATCCGGCCGCGACTATGGTCGGCCCCTCACCATAAACCCGCCATGGGCGGGTCCCATAGATCGCCTCTCCATTGACGTTCAGCCACGCTCCCACATCGAGCAGGACCCACCGAACCTCATCCGGTATGGTGCCGTCCGACTTCGGGCCGATATTCAACAGCAGGTTTCCGTTTTTGCTAACGATGTCGATTAATTGATGAACAACGAATTCCGCCGACTTGAACGTGTCATTTTGAATGTAACCCCAGGACTTGTCGCTTACAGAGGTATCCGTCTGCCAATAGAGAGGGCGGATATCGCCAAGCTGTCCACGTTCCACCATCGAGCACTCCACAGTGCTCCTGCATCGCGTAGTCTTTGTAGCTGATTACCCCGAAGTGGTCGCCGTATTTCAGTGAGGTATTGTAGTAGAAAGCGGCAAAGTGTGTAAGATTCGGCCGGATCGACGCCTGGCCGATCCACCAGTCGAAGTACACGATATCTGGATGATATTTCTCGACCCGTTCCGCGCTACGTGCGAGCCTATCGTCCGCCCA
>JAFATF010000506.1 GCA_019244045.1 Acidobacteriota bacterium | reverse complement strand
CCCATCCAACCAAAGCACGCCTTCTTTTCTCACCGTCCATCCGCCATATCGGCGAGGTAAAACTCGCTATCGGGGTTATATAACTATGTTTCCAACGCGATCAAATTCACGCCCGAGCACGGCAGCGTCGTCGTCCGGTTCTCGTCTGAAGACTCGGACCAGGTACGAATTGATGTGATCGATACCGGGGTCGGCATTGCTGAGGAGGATCTGCCCCGGCTGTTCCAGGACTTTGAGCAGCTCGACAGGGGACCGGCGAAACAGTATGCGGGCACGGGTCTGGGTCTCGCCCTGGTGAAGAAGCTGGCCGAGCGGCAGGGCGGGCGGGTGGAGGTCGAAAGCACCCTCGGTCAGGGGAGCCGATTTTCGGCCCTCCTGCCCCGCACTCTTCCGAGCTGACGTTTGGTTACGATAGAACGATGGGGCTGGGGCGGGCGCTGGTGGTGGATGATTATGCCGTGAATCGGGAATTGCTGAGTTTCGTGTTGGAGGAGGGGGGATTCGAGGTTCGTACAGCCCGGAGCGCCGAAGAAGCACTGCAGGTCTCTGCACAATGCCAGCCGGATGTGCTGGTGCTCGATGTGCAATTGCCCGGGATGAGCGGATTGGATTTCACACGGCAGCTCCGAAGCCGACCTGCTCAGCAACAGGCTTGTATTGTGATCGTGACTTCGTACGCCATGGACTCGGACCGGGAACAAGCCTTCGCTGCCGGATGCGATGGATATCTGACCAAACCGATCGACACGCGCACCTTTGTTGCCGAAGTGCTCGGCTTTTTAAACAAGCGTGCCCAGAGTACCACGGTTTCGCAGCACTCTTCGGAGCGAAGTTTGGTCTCGGTTCCGTCTCATCACTGAGACGTTTTCTTATCTTCGCGACAGAGGCTAGAGGAAGATCAAAGTAATTCAACCAGTTAGCGTGGCATCCTGCGTGCCCTTGATAGAGGGGAAAGGATTTCTCCTCCGTGAAACTCACTCTTCTCCGCTTCACTCTTCTCACCGCAGCCATGATCGTCCCGGCAGCGGAAGCCAAACCCAAGAAAGTCGCGCATCGCTCGACTGAAGGAGTGGCCTCGTTCTATTCCACGCGTTTTGAGGGCCGGGTCACGGCCAGCGGGCAGCGCTTCCGCAGCCATGCCCTGACCGCCGCCTCGCTGCAACTTCCTCTCGGTTCTCGCGTGAAGGTCACCAATTTAGCAAACCACCGCAGCGTGATCGTTCGCGTGAACGACCGGGGGCCCTTCGTCAAGGGCCGTGATATAAGTCTCACACGCCGGGCGGCCCAGCAATTAGGCTTCCTCAAGGCCGGCACCGCGAAAGTGCGGATGACTCGCTTAAGCTAACGGACTGAATATCATGAAGAATGCTTTCCTCATCACGACCATTCTGATAGGCGGATTCGTGGCCCACGCGCAAATCCCGGATGCCTTGAAACGTCTGGGTGGCGGTCATCCCGGGGGAGACAGCGGGCAAACGGCTTCGGGCTTGAAGGAAGCACTGGAGGTGGGAACCCGAAATACAGTCTCACTGACCGGCAAACCCGATGGGTTCTTTCGTAACGAGGCCATTAAAATTCTACTTCCGGAAAAGTTTCATGTCATCGAGAAGGGATTGCGGCTGGCCGGCCAGGGACAGTTGGTGGACGACTTTGTGCTCTCGATGAACCGGGCCGCGGAAAAAGCCGCTCCGGCCGCGAACAGCATTTTCCAGGATGCGATCAAGCAAATGACCTTTGCCGACGCCCGCAGCATTGTGGCTGGTGGGGACACCGCAGCCACAAATTACTTCAAAGAGAAGACGTCCGAGCAGCTCCGGGTCGCGTTTCGGTCACCAGTGAAGTCGGCCATGGAAGAAGCCGGGGTCACACAACGTTATCAGGCCATGACCGGACAACTGTCCTCCTCTCTACCCTTTGGTCATGCCCCCAGTTTCGATCTTGATGAGTATGTCGTGACCAAGACCTTAGATGGACTTTTCTATGTCCTGGGACAGGAAGAGAAAAAGATTAGAACCAATCCCGCCGCCCAGGTGACGCCGCTCTTGCGGCAGGTCTTCGGGAGCCGCTAGAGCGGCTACGTTTGAGCGTTCGAGGAGAACAGATATGGAAACTTACATAACAAGGTGGAGTGAATCGATCAGCGCATTTGTACCGGGAGTTTTTGGAGCTTTACTGCTTCTGCTCGTTGCCTGGATTGTGAGTACAATCATCCGGGCCGTGGTGAAGCGTGTAGGGAAAGCGGCTCAACTCGACACCCGGCTGCACAGCCCCGGGATCAC
>JAFATF010000557.1 GCA_019244045.1 Acidobacteriota bacterium | reverse complement strand
GCGAGTGAACATCGACGAGAGTGTCCCGACCAGTGTTCACACGTTTGGCGATCCGAAGAGTGAAATGGCAATTTCTCTCCTTATCCGCATGCTGCTTGCTCGGGGCAGCATTCATTTTTCTCTGTCCGATCACTGTCCAAGCGTTTGTTCAGGGCTCCAAAAACCGTTGTAATTCAGTTCCCGAATGGCCACAGCGCCAGGAACGGTTACTTTAAAAAACGGCCGTCGGGATAGTCATGCCTTTCCAGACGGCCTCCCGTGGTCGCCCATCATTTACCGAGACGACCTTCATGCCAATCCTCTGATTCTGCACGCATCAGAGCGGCTCTATGAGCGACAGTGTCCACGGCCTTGTTGATGACTGCAACGACTTCATCCGGGGCAGAGGCAAGTGGAGTGTGATCAACTTCCATCGCATAGACGTGGCCACCTGTGCGATCAGCCATGAACCGCTGAGTCTCGGGGGCAATCATGCGATCTTGGTCCGCAAGCAGAAACCAAGAAGGCTTTTCCTTCCATGCCGGTTTGGTCATTTTCTCTTGTACGCACTCAACCGCAACAGGCTTTTGCGTTGCGGCCATTAGCAGGGCATCATCTGCGGAGCTCTCGTGAGCGACCGCATCGGCGAAACCCTTCGCTGACATCCAGAGGAGCCCGTCTTCATCCGGCACAAGTGCCGGAGCGCTCGCGTGAGGCGCAGCGCGATGAAGGAGTTCGCCCACAGTTTCACCTTCGTCAGGGGCCATCGCTGCGATATACACGAGAGCCTTCACGTTCGGATTTCCGGTAGCCGCAGCGGTGATGACCGCGCCCCCGTAGGAATGACCCACCAAGACCACCGGCCCGCTTACCCTCTTGAGGAATCGTCGCAGAATTGCAGCGTCATCGGACAGCGAGGTCAATGGGATCTGCACGGCACCGGCTTCGACTCCTCGGCGCTGGAGAGGTGGGATGATCTTATTCCAACTGGATGCATCCGCCCACGCCGCATGTACCAGGACAACTGTAGCAACTGAAATGTTGGTTTGGGTCATTGTGCCCTCCGGGCAAACAGCGAGATTGGGAGACCTACAAAAAACGCGTGTCCAATCACACCGTTAAGAAAGAGGCCGAGGTGGAATGTGCTGGGCGCCACAGCCGATCGTGGAAGTACAAGGTAGTTCATGAAGAAATACACTGCGGCACCATAGAACAGTCCGGCGACCGCAGCATGCGTTTTAAGAATCTCTAACCGCCGGGTTGCCAACACGAATACCGCCGCAGCCACCCACGCAATACTGAAATGTAACGCCGCGCCGAGTGCTGCAGTAGCGAGGCCGCCGTAGAAGGCGGATTGTCCCAGCGCGCCGCTCGCGATGTATTGCAGGACCTGAATGGGATTCAAACCCTGGGTGCTGTAAGCGACCACACCGTCGACAGCATCAAGTACTCCAGCTACAAGGCCACCCCAAAAGGTCGCTTCCAACTTCGTAAGAGCCTGCCTTTCAGCAAGAACTGTTGCGTTGTTCACTTTTTCCTTCCATCTACGCCATCGAGCTTGCGTCCTAAAAAATCGCGAATCGCGTTTGCAATTTCTTGAGTGTGCGTTTCCAAGGCGAAGTGGCCGGTTTCGAAGAAATGCACTTCGGCGGCGGGGTTGTCGCGTTTGAATGCTTCGGCTCCTGGCGGCAGAAAAAATGGATCGTTTTTTCCCCAAACAGCCAGCAATGGCACCTTTTTTGTCCGGAAATATTCCTGGAACTGGGGATAGAGCGCGACATTGCTGGCGTAATCGAGAAACAGGTCTAGCTGAATCTCGTCGTTGCCGGGCCGTGCCAATAGCGCGGAGTCGAGTTCGTAGGCTTCTGGGGCAACGAGGCTTGCATCCTGGACACCATGAACATATTGCCATTTGGTGGCTTCCGGTTTCAGGAATTCCCGCAAGGCCGCCCGGTTCTCCGGAGTTGGCTCCTTCCAGTATTTCTGGATCAGATTCCAACCGTCGCTCAGGCCTTCCTCATAAGCGTTGCCGTTCTGCGAGATAATCGCCGTCACCCTCTCTGCATGCGTCAACGCGAGCCGAAGCCCGACAGGAGCTCCATAGTCGAAGACGTAGATTGCGTATCGATCTATGCCGATGGTTTGCGTAAACCGGTCGATGACATTGGCCAAGTTCCCAAAGCTGTAGCGGAACTCTTTGTGATCCGGGGCATCGGAAAAGCCAAAACCCGGAAGATCGGGTGCCACCAGATGATAGCGGTCAGCCAGTGCCGGAATGAGATTGCGAAACATATGCGATGACGTGGGAAAGCCGTGTAGCAGCAGGATCGTCGGGCGATCCTTAGGGCCGTCCTCGCGATAGAAGATTCTGGAGCCGTCGACAACAGTTTGTTGATATGTGGTCATAATCACCCTCCTGTGAGATTTGGGAGCCTTTGGAGCACGACTCAAGCGTTCACAGGATCAGATGTGCTAACCGATAAATAGATTCATTATCGGTGTCATAAATTTTTTCGGCGAGAATGGCGATGAGATCATTCAAACCAAACCACTTCCAAAATCCGACTGTGAGGACGGGTTCCTATTGCTTGCCAACCAACTGGCTTTGGATTTTCTGAACATGCGTCCAGTCCAGAACGGTGAAGCTGCTGAGTTGCTCCCGGATTTCGAGCTCTGTTGCGTTGGGTCAGGGCGCCGCCCTGCTTAGTGCTGGTGAGATGGCCAATCTTCGGCAACACTGGGTGGATCAGCCCGGGCCCATCATGTCGTGGCAGCCACGCGGGAACTGCGGGAGAGGCTGAGAACGGAGGTCCTAGCAAGGGAAAGCGGTGTTACAGTTTATTGTGCGGCCATAGGCGAACTGAATCACTTAATGACAGAGCATCCCATGCTCACGAGGAAAAGGCGAGTGGCATTATGCCTATGACAAAGTTGTGGTTCGATCCTAGCCGACCCCAAAGACTTCTTTGCCCCCTGGCGCCCGGCGCAGCTCGCTGAGGTGGATCGGAACCGTGTCCGCAACTGTAGGCACTGCGTGTTGCGCTTCTATGACACAAGCAAGAAAGGAGCCCGGCGCTGGTGCAGCATGCAACTGTGTGGAAATCGACTCAAGGTTACTGCCTACGCTGCTTGCCAGCGCGCGAATGATCGCAACTGATTAGGATAACGCTATAGCCCCCAAACTTTGCGCAACAGGCCGAACTGGACTTCAACAACGGCCCGGCGTCATGTGCTCAGAGTGCTCGCGGGTTCCTATCTTGGACAATGCAACTTGCCTGCGTCGCAGCACCGAGGCTCAACTCATCATATTCCTGACCTTCTGAGAACCCGGCTAACTTAGCGCTCTGAGCCCACACAGCCTTCGCCTTTGTTTCATTCCGGGATTCGAGTGATGAGAGAATTTCTTTGAACCCGTCGAAATAACTGCCGCTCACTGGCGCATATTTGGCATCAATCAACAGATCGCCGAGAGCTTGCGCCGCTTCTTCTTCGGTAGATAAGTGGGACTTCATAAAAGACACGAACCAGCGGCTCGTCATAATTGTTTTCATTATAGGATTCATGTCCCGTCCGGCTTGTGTCGTAGGCACTACCCCTGGCGACCAGGAATTCACGGTGATCGCTTTGCCGATTTTTCTCAATCTGCGATCCAGTTCGTAGGCCGCCATCATCGCGTACATCTTGGCCGTGGCATAGCGAGCCATGGGCTTTAGCTTGGCAGCAGTTCCAATTGCGCGAGCTAAATCCTCGACCGGCCCATATTTTGGAGGCATCAGATTCCCCATTCTCGTTGCTGCCGGGTCGTGGAGATCGCTGGAGACAAAAATGATCCTTGCCGGTTCCTTCATCTGCGCGACCAGCAGATTGGTCAAAAGAAAATGTCCGAGAAAGTTCAATTGGAACGTCTTCTCGAATCCGTCTTCCGTAAACTCCAGTGACTTCGCTTTCATGTTGATGCCACCAGCGTTCAGGATGAGACCGTGTAAAGAAGGAATTCGCGATCCGGCCAGAATATGTGGCAGGCGGCGAACGGAAGCGAGCGAGAACAGATCGAGGGGCACCCAGTCGACGCGAGCATTGCGATGAGCATGGCGAATCGCCGCGATCCCAGCGTTTGCCTTGAACTCGTCGCGACAGCCCAGAAGCACATGCCAATCGCTATCAACAAGATACTTGGCAGTTGCGAAACCGATTCCAGCATTAGCACCAGTAATAAGAACTGTTTTCATTCCGATACCCTGATTGTTGGTTCGCATGAACACGGTGGTAATTCCTCACGATCGGCCTGGAACCGAGGCCATGTGATGACGCCTTTCAGCAACTCGGTTTACAGTTGGAAACGGGATCAAAGCTCGAAGCTCGGAACACCGGAGGTACGCGCTCGCAAACGTCAACAAACCTACCATCAGAGGCGGGAAAAAACTCTGCCGACCGATGATGTGCGTAACGATTGCCCCGCCGATGTAACCGGTGAGCAGGAACGTTCCGATGGTTGCCGTCCTTGGGAGCAGATAAAGGGCGAGACACGAGAGCTCGAGAATTGCGATCGGGACAATGGCGCTCTCAGGGATGCCCGCACGCGTGAGCTCTTCCACCACTTTTGGAATGTGAGCCAGCTTGGAAACGGCGCTGCCCAGGAAGGCCACGGCCACGAGAGCGCCAATACCTCTGCCCACCCAAACGTGAGCACGGAAATGCCTTGCTCCATCAATCGATATCATAACGACTCCTTGTTGTGTTCTGTTGTGCATTCAAGTCGATCCTTCGGTAAACCCGACTTCGTGTTCTCAATAAACAGATTGAGCGCGTTTGCGTCGGTTGCTCTCAAGGCGTATCGCAAACGTGCAAAGTACAGCGAGTACCGCTTCGGGAATCAGCAATACTGCCGTCTCGCTCGAATGGGCGAGCGCCATAGCGAGCACTCTCACCCCGATCACAATTGCAAGCAGCAGTAGTTCAGTTCGTAGTCCGGAGAGGAGACGATGCCGCGAGAACAGCGAACTCAGGAAGAATGCGACGAAGCCCAAGGGGAATCCTGCGAACCCAATTCTGGCGACCGTTATTCCGCCGGGCGAGGTGAACGAGATGCCGGCGGCTGCTGCCGACTGCACCGGAGTAATCAAGTATCTGAGAGCAATCATAGAAAGGATTGCCGTGAGAGCAACCATGGGTAGTCTCGTGAATACCGCTACAGCGAGAGAGCTTCGGGTCTTCTGGAATGCTTGGGGCCGGGCACTTGTGATTGCCGACATAATTTGCTCCTTCTGCTCGATAAGACCGGGCGGAGATTCCAGTTGTGACACCTGAGGCGAAGACCGTACACAACATCTGTGAGATGTGCAGCGAATCCAATCGCACCCGCAGGACATCTGTTTATGCAAGGAGTCGTTTATGAGCGGACGTTTTGAAGAATTCAAAAAGGCAGTGGCGTCATGGACGGGGGTCTCCGTTCACCCGCATCGTTTCGGAGGACGAGAATTTCGGTTCGGCAACGCTGAGATTGGTCACGTCCACGCCTTTGGAGACGTAGACATTCCATTTACTCGCGCCATTCGCGATGCACTGCTGTCGGCAGGGCTCGCGGAAAAGCATCGTTGGGTTCCTAATTCGGGATGGGTCACGTTTTCTCTGCGCAGCGAAAAACAACTTCCGCATGCTCTCTGGCTCATGCGTCTTTCATATTTGCGCTATGCGCTGAAGCAAGCCGCTAATCCCGAGCAAGTTCTCGAAGAGGAGACTGGAAAACTACTCTTAAGTTCACAATTTGCTTCTCTCCTTCGACAGCATGTTCCACGAGCTTCTTCCGCCTGAATGCCTCCAGCCCATCGCACGCTGGAAACAAGCGCTCATGGGAGTCGCTGGCAGTTGTCACAAAGTCCACTGCCATCCGGTCTTATCTGAGATGGTGATCATTGTGGTGACAATGCGGGCTTGAACTAAGCGAAATGTTAAGAACCTAACACGAAAATTCGAACCTATGGATCCAGACACCTGCCTAGCCACTTTCGAAGCGCACCGGTCGCTGCTCTTTTCTGTTGCGTATCGCATGCTCGGGAGCCGAACGGATGCCGAAGACATGCTGCAAGAAACTTTTTTGCGGTGGCAGCAAGCTGCGGATTCCGATATTCGAGACCCTCGGGCATTCTTAGTCACAGTCATAACCCGCTTGTGCATCAATCAATTGCAATCCGCTCGGTCGAAGCGGGAGGAGTATGTCGGGCAGTGGCTTCCAGAACCGCTGGTTGAGTCGACGGAGAGCCCAATCAACATGGCGGGAATCGACGGATCGCTTTCTATGGCATTTCTCGTGCTCCTCGAACGCCTCACGCCGGTCCAGCGGGCAGTTTTTCTCCTACGAGAGGTGTTTGACTATGAGTACCAGGAAATCGCCGACATGCTGAATCTGACCGAAGGCAACTGTCGCCAGATCCTGAAACGCGCCAAGGAGCACGTCGCCATTGATCGGCCGCGTTTCGATGTCTCGCGCGAGCAACAGCAGCGATTGCTGCAGCAGTTTCTGCAGACTGCTTCGCAGGGAGATATGCAAGGTCTCATTGCTCTCCTGTCCGAGGAGGTAGTTCTATACACCGACGGTGGAGGCAAGGCGACCGCCGTTCCCAATCCGATATTTGGCGCAGAAAAGGTGGCGAGATTTTTCACTGCCGGCAGGGAAAAACTTTTACCCAGGGATATCGTCAGACGTTATGCCGAGATCAACGGTCAGCCGGGTGTCATTGCGTACCAGAACGGAACTGTATTCGGTGTCTTAACGCTAGATATTTCAGCAGGCAAAATAGGAAACATCTACATCGTTCGCAATCCCGAAAAGCTGACTTTCATGCCAAATTTGCTGTCCGCTTCGTGCTGATATGTCCAAAGCGACTTCAGACAAGAGGAAGGCGGTCGTAGCGTGACTGTCAGGCAACTCTTGTTCTGCGGTCCTTTCAGAAGGAGACCTTGCCGCTGGCAAGTGGAACTTAGATGAAGCTTGCTTCTGCGAGACTGGTTACGAAAGACGTTAGCGTGCTGGCAGAGTTTTACCGCGCAGTGTTAAGGATTGAGCCGGTCGGCAGTGACTGCTATGTGGAATTAGCGACAACGAGCGGCACCGTCGCGATATCTAGCAAGTCGAGTGTGGATATTTTCAATGCGGCCGCGGCTGACCCAGCAGCGAATCGATCTGTGATCTTGGATTTCGAAGTGGAAGATGTCGATCGGGAGCGACATCGACTTGATGCAATCATAGGCCAATTTATATTAGAACCAACGGATCAGCCCTGGGGTATGAGATCAATGCTTTTCCGTGATCCCGACGGAAACCTGATCAATTTCTTCAGCAAGCGGTCAGAAGCTGTCAAAGCGGCGCACAATTGTTAGATCGAAGGGGATCGGCGTATACGGCTGCTGAGAAGCGGGCACCTTAGCTGGCTGATGGGAAATTTTGGTTATGCGCTCTCGGCCAAACTGCGCAGCTAGCGGTGCCACACAGCACTTATTGCCGAGCGAGTGTCCTGCTTATTCCTTCTTCTACGGAACAATCGCGCGATACCCGAGTTCGTGTCGAATCTTCTTGGTGCTGTACCCGATGTCTTGTCGAAAATCATCGGCATCGGTGCAGTCCGACACCATCGTGGAAGCAGGCAGAAGTTTCAATGGTTCTTCTATCGTTGGCGTGTACGCCTCCCCAACATTGAAAAGCTTGTTACTTGTATTTGGATGGGTGGCGGCGAGCACAATGGCTGCGGTCACGTTCTCGACATCTGAGTGAGTCCACCTCCAGTCAGGGGTGTGCACGATATTTATATACGGGAGCAAGATCACAATTTTGTTCTGGCCCGTAGACCTTCGGCAGTCGAAGCACCGTTCCAGGAAGTTCGCTGCGTGGCAACGTCGCCTGCTCGACCGGGATTTTGTCGACAAAGCGTAGGTCGTCTTGAGAAACAGCTTGTGCTCTGTAAGGACATCGCGACGCTCTAAGTTCCGAGTTTCATGGCGCGGTTGTAAAACCATTTCTTTCGGTTCGAGTCGCCTGAAGAAGCGAGCGTATGCCAGATATAGGCATCCCCGCTGCTAATCAGCACCATCCGGCCTGGCGTGCCCTTGCAAGGCGTTGATTGCCGACCTAGCATCCGCGTCGCACATCGGCGATCCTACGGATGACCGAATCCGAGAAAATCGTAATGCTTCGCTGGGTAATTTACGAATGCGGAAAGGTGTCCAATGGCATCCGGTCAGCGTTCGCACCCCTGGCGGCAGGCCGCAAACCGTTTGTCCGCGGTGCAGAATGCATAGTCCGTTGCCGGCTTGCGCCAGTTGCTTAGATACATGAAAGGCCATCATTCCAGTACCGCCGATTACGAGTATTCGCATACGGTCGTCGAGCGCGTCGTCCCCGGATTGCTTTCCCGCGGCAAAGACCGGGAATCGACTCAACCATCAAACCCATACAGCAACAATGGCGCCCATGAGCAGCAACGAGAGTAGTTGGAAGCCATTATTGATGAGGAACAGTTTGAATGGCCGCTTCTCGTAGAGCGTAGCCATGAACGTGGTCACCCCGATAAAACTCCCAGTCCGGCGGTCGTAGCGCCCGCATAGTGAACGGCACGAACCAAAACAAACGCGGTGACGTAACTGGTGATCAGGTCAGCCGGGATGAGCTTCGGGAGGCCGCGCCTTCATCTCCTCGGGCGCGCGCAGTGGGTAAGTGCCTGCCATGTCTTGCCAAAAAGAACCGGTGAGTACCGAATGCCGCCAATGACGAACCTGACGATCGCGGCCACCATTAAGGCAAGGTAGTTAATGGAAAAGTGCTGCATGCCAATCCTCCGCTTGATCTCACTTCGATTCCGTTAGCAGCATTGGAGCTCTTGGTGAATCCAACAAATCGCGCTCATCAGCGGTCAGCCCCACTACTGGCCTGTGCGAGGGTTCGCGCGGCACTTCGGCGGATCTGGCCGCGCTTTTGCTCTGTATCCGACCAGGACGTAGCCGGAGTTGTGTGCGCGTCGAGTAGAGCCAAGGCCTTTTCAGCATATTGCCGAGCCAGCTCTTTCTGCCCATCGGCGAGGTAGGCATCGCCGAAGTCGTCGTTTGCCTCGGCAGAATCTGGATACGCCAGGAGATTGAGCTTGAAGATTTCAATCGCCATTTTGATATCGCCCACACGTTTAAAGTCCGCGCCAAGAATGTCCAACGCCACCTCCGGCCACAACTGCGCCTGCGGGTCTTTCTGGCGGGCTTCCTTGAATTGCTGCGCCACTGCGGCGATTCCGCCGGGACTCTGGAGCTGGTTGAAAATTGCCGCTGCTGCTAATCCATCGGCAGGAGCATGCCCCGGAGTTGTCAGGAGCGTGGTCACAAACCAATGGACAATGATGCCCGGCAACTCCGGATGCGGTTGAAACATGTCCGTTCCATGTCCACCTTTGGCAGGAACTCGGCCGATATCGAAGGGCTCGTACCACAGCCACGGAGCGTCCTCACTCGATGAGTAGTGCACAAGCTTCTTGCTGGGGCTGGACGCGGTGGCGTAAAGCAGCTTCATCGCATCTTGCGTCGGGGGATATTCGTCATCGTCAGAAAACACGAACAGCTCGGGCAGCTGCGACGCCTGATGGAGAAACTGCAACCCCTCATGGAAGGTTTCCCCTGACATCAACACAAGCGACTTTATGGGGGAGCGATGCTGACGAGCAGCCTCTACGCAATTATCGACGCCCAGTAATCCTGCTCCTCCCAACCCAATGCGGTTGCGATCGACACCGGGTTGCGAAGACAAGAACTGCAACGCAACCTCAACGTCTTCCGGCCAACCGCGCCAGTGCTTGCTTAACTCCTCGTCGGAGAGCTTCTCCCATCGCGTGCCCCCGCTGTCTCCGATCCCGCGCATGTCAACGGTGAGCGTGTGAATGCCCGCGGCTGCAAGCTTCTCCGCGACTGTGTCCCATGACTTACGATCGCGGTTGACCTGATGCAGCAGCAGCACTCCGGGACCTGGCTTACCAGTGGAAAAGAGCGTGGCTTTGAGCTGGGTTCCATCGGTCGCTGTTAGGTCAATAGCTCGGGGCGGAGGCGCCCCTTGGGCGAGCCCGACCTCGTTAAACAAGAGCGAGAGTACAAGGATGAATCCTATTTTGCTCATTCCCACTCCAAAGATTCGCAATCCGTGCATCAGGCAGTGTTAAAGGCGCGCTTCTAGAATGGCAGGACGTCGGTGTTCCTCACGTTTCAGCAGAAACGGCGTTACTTCGTGCGGAGCCGTGATCCGGCAGTTGCCCCGCCAGAGCATCAGCCGCACCTTAACTTGGAATGTTCTCTTCTTTGCACGCTGAAAAATCGCAAGCGTTTTTTGCACGTTGTTGAGACCTCCTACCCTAAGGAGTTCAATGCAGCCTCTGGCTCGCGCCAAACTCCGAATTGTTGGGCAGTTCACCTGCGAGCCCTACAGTGGGAGAACCTGCGGCTGTGTGATCAAAGAGGCACATCGCCAGCATTGGAAGGTTGCGGCCTGCGCTAGCGAAGCCGACAGCATGCAGCTCTCATTGGCTGAGACTTTGATCACATCGACTTTGTGGAGCCCGCCGGAGTTTGCGCCGAACTTTCGATTCCACGAGCTGCACCGGATCCTATCCCGCTTGGAGCGGCTTGCCACGGGTCCTATATCCCCGAACCGGTTGCTGATTCCCCAGAGCGGACCAGTACGGTTGTCGCTACCAAAGACATCGATTGGATCGAAGCTGAAGGCAACTTCACGTCGGGGTGAATACGAATTCCGCCAGACGCTTGCCACCCTTGAAGAGAAACTTGACCCCTCTGAGTTCCTCAGGATACATCGCTTCACAATTGTGAATATCCACCCTGTCAAGGAGATCCAAGCCTGATTTCACAGCCATCGTCGAGCCCTGCTTGAAAATGGCACAGAGCTGCGAATGGCCGGTACCGACGCGAGATCGAAAGAAAGTTGGGACTCGTTTAACAAAGATCGAGCATTTTACGGGATGTATCAAGACTCTCGCGATTAAACGCTCGCTGTCTTGTCAGTTACGAGTAAATGCTTGGCTGTCACAGCAGAGGAGGCGCTCCTCTCACCTTGTTGTTTGTCCTTAATCCGGCATATTGTACGCCGACCTAGGCGAACACCGACTAGTTGCCAGAATGGTCACAGTAAATGGGCCATCTTGAGAAATTCAATTGTAAACTATCGGAGTCATTGCACATGGCATTTGCGAGCTGATCTGGAACCTTTTGCACAACGCTGTTCACTATGAGGAACTCGGCCCCACAGTCTGTGAAAAGGCCAAGCGAGTCCGCACTTCGCACATAATCCGGACACTCCGAATTTTTGGCTACTACGGAGTTGAGCCTGCAAGGATTCCGGCATGAGGAGGGATTTTCGACCTGTTGACCGGAAGATGGTTCGGAGTTAGAGAGCATAGCCCTGAAAAGGCTGACATGTTCAACTTCCTTGCTGGCCGCAAAGTTACATCCACCTGCCGATCATATTAATCCTTCAAACATTCAGCCGATGAACATGACGAGATTTCTTGGTCGATGCGGATTCAACTCATCGAGACTACCCCGGCCGCGGGGGCCTGGTCAGTAAGACGCTACCTTGAACGCAACGAGAAAGCAGCGATGACGATGCCTCCGGTCATCCCGAAACCGGTTGCTCTGGCTAGCCAGCGCCCTTCGAAAGTTACATTTCCATCGCGATCACGACGGCCATAACCTCCATGACGCCCAAGTTCATGGCGCCGAGCACAAGTTATATCCGCATCAGCGCCCAGCAACACGCGGCACAAGAAATTCCGTGGCTGAATCCCGAGTCGAAGAGCCCGGAAGTCATCTCCACCCAGAGGATGGGCTACGAGCGTCACTGGCCTCGGCAATGCTTAAGGCAGGCCGACCTCCACCGTATGAGTGATAGATTCCCGCTACACACACAGCAAGACCGCTGGCGAGAGGCATTGCCCGGCTGAAGTCGACAACTCAGGAATATTTATTGCCGCTTCCAGACGTAACGGTAAAAATCAACGAGAAGGTTGATGCGCGTTTCCGCAGCAAGCGATCAAAGCTCCACGGCCCTCCGCCCGTGCTCGCGAGATATAGAAAATGAAGCAGTAAAGCACCGCGCTTTCCCATCGTTCAGCAGCGACCAGAATCCCTGCGGTGCGTGGAATTTGAAGGAAGCAACAGCCATCTCGCCTGAAAGGATCAAGGCAAGGGGTCGAGTGAATAGCCCAAGCAACAAGAGCAAGCCACGAAAGTCTCAAATAATGTCGCCTGCAAAAACAGTGGAGGAAGCTGTGGCACCGGGCACGGTGCAGGGAAAGCGAACAACTTCTGCGTGTCGTGTACCATGTACGCAAAAGCAGCGATGATTCTCAGGACGGTATGGTGACCACCGGTTCATAGCCGCCCCCTTTCCGCGGACAGCATACCGCAGAATGACCACGCCGTTGCGGAACCGGTGCTCGTCGACTTTCCGGCGCCCGACGACCGCGGGCAGAGGAACATTTGAAGCTCGTCAGCAGACCAGCCCTTAACGCGTGCGCGGCGAGCCCCCGTCCCATTGACGGTGATGTCCTGGCGGGCTTCGCCCTTGAGCCGCCGCGCTATAGCGGGATCGAACTCGCGCTCGAGCTGCGTTCGCACGGTGCGCGGCTCAACGAGGGTTCTGGAGTAAGGGATCTTCTCGGCCGCCGGCCAGTGGACGGCGCAGCAGCTCGCGGCAATGACGCTCGACGTCGCTAGCGTACTGGTTCACTATGTGCCTCCGTTTCAGCGCTGCAGATGGATCAGCATCGATTCTTACTTGTAATACCGAAGCAGGGTTAAAAATTCATCACGCGTCCCCTTCGCAGTTGTTCCCGAACCGCTAAGCGGGCCCGGTTATGGCAAAAACGGCAATTTATATGATCGCAATATAAAAGATGCACCACTCGTTTCTCCCAAGACAACGAGTTGCTGCACGAAGTGCTGAGCCCGAGGGAGCTTCCGTCGGCTAGGGACCGATAAATGGGCGAATCCTTGAAAAGACCCCTGGCAGTAAGAATTTATTAAGTTCTTCCAGGATCACGGTGCAAACCCGAAGTTAAACTCAAGATGAGCCAAGCGGGCCACAAGCTCTGTCGATGAAAACGTTATCAGTCAACGACTACGTTCCTGTCCTCGCAGCTGACCTCAAACCGAGGACTTCACTGCAAGGGAGCGTTTAGGGCAGTTTTCATTAAGAATTCCCAACCACAGTCCGATCCACTATTCGTGAGCCTTCTATGACTTGCGCTGCCTTTGGCAGTCCCTGCGTACTTGTAACTTGTTGTAAGACGTATTGACGCAGCTGTCACGGCACAGGCCGCAGGTTCGAGTCCCGTCGCCCCGCCATTCATTCAAAAGGGTCAGGTCAGCCCTGCCGAAACCATCGATGCGCGAAAAGGGGCGCATTGCGGGTCGCTTTTATGTCCAAGTCGGTCAGCAGGCGATTCGCCGCCCTCGAACATGAGGTGATCTGGTGCTCGCCTGAGTTAGTTAGGCAGAAATCCTGGCGCAATCAGATTCCTGCTGCGCGCAATAGCAAACTTTTCGGAGAATTGTGTATAAACGGAATTCCAGACGGGTTCCTCAGGAAGTGGCTGCTTTTTTGTTCCGGCTATAGAAGCGCTTCACCTTTGCGCGGTTGCCGCACTTCGTCATGTCGCACCAGCGGCGGCGATGATTTTTGCTCTCGTCTAAAAATAGCCACTCGCACGTGTTCAATGCGCACGCGTGTACAAACTCCAGCCTCTCTGAAGCAAGCAGTTCAGCAGCATCACGGGCAATCTTCCACAATGGCGCGAAGAAATCATCCAGTCGCATCTCGAATGTCCATACGAACTGCCGTTTGACAGGCATAAGCGCAAGGTGCTGGAATGCGTCCTGCACGTTCGAATTCAACAGGTTCAGTGATGCAGCCGGCAGGGGCCTCTTTCTAACAACCGCATAAATAATGTTGCTGATGGCTTCGCGCAATCGGATCGCCGATTCGAGTGCGCGCTCCGCCTCCTCAGGGTCCTGCATACTGCGGGTCATCAATCGATCGACTTGTTGATCGCTCAGGGTGCCGGTATCTTCTGCAAAGCGAGCAAGGTCTACGTAATCGTTGAGCAGTTCTTTCGGGTGATCAGTGAAGCGATCGTCGAGTGTGTTAACGAAGTCGAGGCACACTGCTCCACCGATTAATTCAAATCGCGGGGGCCTTCTTCGTTTGAGCTTATCGGTATAAATTTTTGATCGCTCCCGATGATCCCTATTATCTAACCATCAAAATGCACTTGACAAGTTAACGAGAGGCGCTCTATCCTAACCACTGAAGCGGTTTTCACGGGTTAGGTTATATTTAGCGGTCAAACCCGCTTAGAAAGTCGCTCTGGTTCGAGCGGGTGCATTCGCCGAAGAAAAACTGCGTGACATGGGAGCCGGACCTGTGCTCGTATCGAAGACCAGCGCGAACTCCACTCATTCTCCGCGCGGCGAGTCGATCAAGGTCGCCCTTGCATTTGCGGCGATTTATCTGGTGTGGGGATCGACTTATCTCGCGATCCGATATGCAGTGGAGACGATTCCGCCACTCGTGACGGCGGGCATCCGGCACACGATGGCTGGCGCATTTCTGCTCGCTTGGGCGTGCGCGCGCGGATACCGTCCGCGCCGCGAGGACTGGGGTGCGGGCATCATCCTGGGCGCGCTCTTCTTCATGATCGGACACGGAACGCTGCATTGGGCAGAACAGCGTGTCGCGTCCGGCCTAGCAGCGTTACTAATCGCAACGGAACCGATGTTTATCTTAGTGCTCGCGTGGGCTAGCGGACAGCAGCGGATCAGCCGAGTCAGCGCGATTGGGCTGGCCGTCGGAATTGTCGGAGTTGCCATTCTAACTGGGTCGGAGTTGTCTGCGAAACATGCAAGTCTGATTGGTTTGGCCGCGGTGCTGCTCGGGTCACTGGCATGGGCCGCAGGAGTTGTGATCTCTCCCAAACTGAAGTTGCCGACGGATGCGCTGGCGCGCACGGCTGTGCCGCTGGTATGCGGCGCAGTGATGCTGTTAATAACCGCAGGAATTACCGGGGAGTTTCGCACATTGCACTGGGTTGCTATTTCATTGAAATCAATCTTGGGATTGGGATATCTGATCGTATTCGGGTCGATCGTGGCATTCACGGCGTATACGTGGCTGCTTCAGCGGTGTCCGCCGACACTGGTGGCAACGCACACTTATGGGAACCCTGTTGTCGCCGTGTTATTGGGATGGTTGCTTGCTTCTGAGCCTCTGACATTCCGGGTTGCGCTCGCTTCGGTAGCCATTCTCGGTGCAATCGTCCTCATAAGGCGAGGCGAGCGTTGCACTGAAAAGCATGCTGGCGAGTTGCTGCCGGAGTAAGTGCAATCGACTGAGCACAGCGAGTAACTGAGGCGGGCGCTTCAACGGAGGTTGTCGACTATGTAGAGACGGGACGAATACCTAGGAAATGGGTATGCGTAATATTTCCAATCCGGGGTAGCTTCAAAAAGCTGTTCGGCGCGCCATTCCGTGGGAATCCGTTTCCATGGTTCACGCCGACCACTGGACAGATCGATAAGTGTGAGCACCAGTTCATGGCCGGTTGGGCGGCCGACCAGCAACGATTTTCCTCCTTTTGCAAAGCGCATGGGCAACTCGGAGTCCATTGCCGCTTTCAGGACGGCAACCGGGCCGCCGTCCGCCGAATAAAGGGAGATTCCGCGTGTCGGCTCGTGCAAGGCAACGAGTTTTCCATCGGGTGAGATAACGGGATAGGAATCACGAGCCCGCGCAATCCGTAGTGGCGAGCCGTTTGCGATTTGTTGGGTGAAAACGTTCCAGTCGCCTTGCTCTGTTTGCGCTTCGTACACAATGCGCTGGCCGCCGTCAGACCAGTTGATGCGATCGAACGCGACGAGTCCCGGGGTGGGAAGACTTCTCGCCTCGCCCGGCCCCAGAGGCTGAAGCTGCAATGGCCGGCGCGGATCATTGTGATTTGAGCCGGTTGCGACCCATTTGCCGTCCGGGGAAATCGCGAGCGTCCCCACGCCGAGCCGAATTGCCGGCGAGCCATCGGTCGGCCGGTAATACGCCTGAAAATCATTTTCCAGAGCGTAAACATCACCTCCTTCATAGAATGAAATGTAACGGCCGTCGGCGGAAAACCCAGTCGGTTGGGTGTCGTCGAGCCAGGAATAAGGATGTTCGGATTTATCTCCTGGGAACAATCCTTTCATCTGGCGCCGCCAGGTCTCATGAGACAGCAGCACCCGGCCGTCTTTCGAAATGTCATACAAGCGTATGGAGGGCGAGGTCAGGATAGTTCTCGGCTTGCCGCCGGGTTTCAGAGCATACAGCGTGTCCGCCCAACCGCCGGCCTTGGCCGCGGCAGCCCAGACCTCTTTTCCATTTCGACTCCAGGCGAGGCCTTCAACGCTGTCGCTGCGGAAGAGAACCGAGCGATGCCCATTCAAGTCGATCAGGTCGATTTGTCCGTCGTCATTCCCTTTGATGGGGTGGTTCTCGAAAGCAATGAAGTTGCCATCGGGCGAAAAGCGGGGGTAGCCAAACCATCCGGCTTTTTGCTGATACAGCACGTGACCAGGAGGGAATTCCAGGCGAGGACCGCCAGTTGTGGTAACTGTAATGGCCAGACGCTTGCCATCGGGATGCCAATCGGCTTGCGCAACGTGTTCCGCCAAGATGCGAGGAGATCCTCCAGCCAGATCCACCGTGGCAAGCGTGCCGCCACAATTGAGAAAGAAATTTTCTTCGCACCCCACAAGAATCGCTAACTGGTTGGAGGAAGAGATTGAGGCGACCTCAGCTCCGGAAATACCGAGCAGGCGCGATTCAGGACTGCCAACGCGTGCGACAGAGACTTGTGTGAGCTCTCCTTCCCACCGGCCGCTGTAAACAATCGTCTGCCCATCCTGCGAAAAACGTGCTCCCAGTAAGGTGCCCTCGCGGAAGGTAACAGTCGTGTATCGGGGGCTAGGTTTTTCGCTTCGCGTCAGCAGAAATGCCGCTGCCGTCAAGGCCACAAGCATCGCAGTTATGCCCCAAGGCAGCCATCGCAAGACGGGCCTGGCCTTTGCGGCGGAAGATGGCTGGGTCAGTTGGGGAAGTTCTTCCGTAATCCACTTCAGTTGAAGCCGCACATCATGTGCCGCTTGAAACCGATCTTCCGGATTTTTCGCCAAACACGACTTCACAACGTATTCAAAAACAGCCGGAGTCAGCGGCTTGAGTCTTC
>JAFATF010000294.1 GCA_019244045.1 Acidobacteriota bacterium | reverse complement strand
ACTGTGGAAACCCCGCCGGAGAGTATTTTCTGAGGCGTCTGGGGAGCGATTTCGGGCCTTCCCTCCGGGCAAGATTTCGCTACCACCACCCCTGGTAAGACGGGGATGAGACCCGGCCTAAGAAGCAGGCTGGCTTTGAACAAGGGAGAACCGTTTCGGAGGCCTCATCCAGGAAAACACGGATTCTCTGAATCACTCGACCCAAGGGATCACAGCTGCTCCAAGAGAGCGTCGAGGCAAAGCCAGTTCCTGCTTGTATTTTCCTGTTTGCCGACCATCTGCCAACGAAGCGGAGACGAAACAGGGTCCACTCACACGAGATATGTCCTTCTGGAGCGGACGTGCACGGCTGCACGGGGTCGCCTGTCAGGCGAGTCTTTGCGACGCTCCGTTCCAGCCCTCTCTGGGCACACTGTTCCACTGCGCCGGGAGCGCCCGTTTCGCCGCACGGCTCAGGCCATTCCGCGCTACAGTAAACACAGAGGCGCGCTTAGATGGCTGCCCAATTCCGCTTTGGTCCTTATGAGCTGGACGTGGCCGACCTGGAACTGCGAAAGAACGGAGTTCGTCTCAAGCTGCAGGAGCAACCGTTCCGAGTTCTCGCGGCTCTCGTGGAGAGACCCGGGGAAGTCATTACGCGGGAGGAGCTCCGCCATCGGTTGTGGGCCCACGACACGTTTGTCGACTTCGACCAGTCCCTCAATAAAGCGGTGAATCGATTGCGGGAAGTGTTGCGCGATGACGCTTCCCAGCCCCGTTATATCGAGACCGTCCCACGCCGGGGCTACCGCTTTGTTGCGCACGTGCAAGCGAGCCATGGAACCGCCCCCGTTTCTTCTCCCGGTCCCGCTGTCCTCCCGACAGAAGACCGAACTCCACCTCGTCGGCAGGTCCGCCTCGGGGCGCTGATAGCCGTGGGGTCTGTGGCTGCCGCTTTCCTCCTGCTGGCACTATGGCGAATGCATGGGCCTGCGAAACCAACACTTGGTCCGCCGCAGCTGCTGGTTCGCGATGCCTTCTCACCCAGTCTTTCGAGCGATGGGAAACTACTCGCCTATATCTCAAACCGGGGGGGAGACGTACCGCAGGTCTGGGTCCGGCCGGTCGCGAGTGGCAAAGCCCTGCAGGTGACTCGGGGCGCCGCTCGCCATTACTTCAGCGAACTATCCCCCGACGGCACCCACCTTCTCGTGGCCTCGGAGGAGCAAGGGACCGAGGTGCAGCTCCTGTCGGTCTTCCCAGGCGAGGCCGAGATTCCCATTGCCCATGCTCTTTGGTGCCGGTTCGCCCCGGCGGGCGAGAGGCTCCTGTGTGCTGTCGCTGAGCCGCCGCAGGCCCCCGATCCCTCGATCTCGCTGGTAATTCTGTCCCACGGAGAGCCGCATCCCGTCACCTTCGTTAATCGCGAGTACCAGATGACGGCCCCGCCGGTGTGGTCGGCCACCGGCGCCAGCTTTCTCTTTTTGGGCCGCCGCCGGAAGGAACTCGCGGCTGATTTCTCCTGGTGGATCGCCGACCTCTCCACGGCGTCCGTCCGTCACCTAGTCCTGCCCGGGCTCGTGCAAGGGAAAGAGATGCCGCCAGTGGTTCACAGTTGGAGCCGGCGCCCCGATAGCTGGATGTTCATTTTCTACTCGGTGCAAGACCAGAATGCGTGGCGCCTTTACCGGATCCGCGTCTCCAACACCGGCAAGCCGCTTGGAAAGCCGGAGCAGGTGGTGGCAGGAACGGGGCTGTTCACCGGAGCGGCTCCCGTGTCGACCAACGGCACGCTCGTCTATGCGGTGGCCGATCTGAGCGAAGAACTCTTTCAAATCCCCGTCGATCCGCGCGGGCACCGCACGGGACCGGTCCAGCAATTGCCTCTCCCGGAGGGCGCTCTGTACTATTCGCCTTCCGCCTCTCGCGACGGACGCCGGATGGTCTACCTTCAGGCGGAGTTCGGCCAGGGAAAACTCGTGACCTGGCGAGACTTGACCACGGGAACGGAGCGCGTGCTGGACAAAAGCACGGAGGTCCCCCGGGACGGGTCCGCATCACTCTCCCCAAATGGCTCCCGCGTAGTCTTCAATCGCTGGTGCGACCTGAGAGCGATTCCGGACTGTCCCTCGTTTCTGATCTCGGCTGAGGGGGGGCGGCCCGAGCGGATCTGTGACAACTGCCAGGCCCGGGGCTTTTCCGCCGATGGCTCCTGGGTCTTGATGCAACACTATGCCGAACGAGCCCGGGACAGTCAAGTCCTCGATCAGATCACGGCGGTCGATCTGGCGACCAAACAGGAGCGCGCGTTCCTGGGCGATCCGAAGCATCCGGTCTACCATGCCTTTCTCTCGCCAGACGACCAGTGGGTGGTTTTTAAGCGGCTGGTGAGCTGGACCAAGGCCCAACTGATGATTGCTGCCGTGAAAAACGGACACGCCGCACCGGAGCCCGACTGGATCGCGGTCACCGATGGAGGTTTCAGTGATGATAAGCCGCAGTTCTCCCCGGATGGAAACACCGTATACTTTACGTCGGACCGGGACGGGTATCTCTGTATCTGGACCCAGCGGCTGGATCCCCGCACGAAGCATCCCATGGGCTCGCCAACAGCTTACGAGCACTTCCACAACACCCTGGGCCGTGAGGCCATCTCCTTTGCCGAGAGGCAACGCATGGCAGACCTGACGGTGACCGCTGATAAGATTCTGATCAATTTGCCGCACCGCCGGGACGACCTTTGGCGGACCCAGGTGCCTTGAAGGCCTGGTCGGGTCCGCGACCACAACACTCGGCGATCTTCCGTTGCTGCTCTCGACTAAAGGGGAAGGAATTCTGGAACATCGCCTGCATATCCTGGGCATCCCAGTTGCCCTTCATCACACCCCGGGGCGTGTGAGCACTGGCACCGAGAAGCAAATGCCCGATCTCATGCGCCGCAGCATACGCGAGGAGCACGGTCCAGGGAATGTTGGCTGCGCTCGCCTGGTGCTGGACCGCTTCCAGGAACACCGTGGCATAGACACCTCCCTGTTCGCTCACGACCGAGTGCCCTAAGGCCGGGTGTTGCCCATTCCTG
>JAFATF010000285.1 GCA_019244045.1 Acidobacteriota bacterium | reverse complement strand
AAGCCTGTTGCGCGGCTACCGCGTCGGAGATCTTTCTGTTGTATATCCCTTGGCCAGGGGCACAGGACCGCTCTTGTCTTTCATCGGAGCCGTCCTTTTGCTGGGAGAACGGGCCTCATTCATGGCGGCAGGCGGTACGCTACTGGTGGTCTCGGGCATCTTTGTACTCTCTGCAGGCCTGCGCGATTCCGACAAGGGGTGGAGAGCACCCTGCTGGGGAGTCGCCACAGGACTCACAATCGCCTGCTATACCTTGGTAGACGGCTACTCCGTGCGGGTGCTGCTGCTCTCACCGATCTTGGTTGAGTGCGCAGGTAACGTGTTGCGAGCTGTTGCCTTATCAGGGGAAGCATGGCTTCGGCGAAGGTCTCTTTGGACTGAATACCGACAATGTTGGAGGGAAGTTATCGCGGTCGCTGTTCTTACTCCGCTCGGATATATCCTGGTATTACTAGCGATGCGAATAGCACCCATTAGCCGTGTCGCTCCCGCACGCGAGATGTCAATGATGCTAGGCGCGTACTTCGGCAGCCGGTTTCTCAAAGAAGGTCAGCTTGCACGCCGGCTGAGCGGATCAGTCCTAATTGCGGCTGGAGTCGCTGCGCTGGCTTCAGGTTGAAGATGAGAAAAAGAGGCCAAAAGTTTCCCTGAGAATTTTGTCGCCGCACGCGCTGATCATCTGGAACCTAATAGCGGCCGCAGGATTCAGTTCAGCCAGCAAGTACCTCCCGGGGCGCCTCTTCCGCAGCCCACGAGGGCACAGAGCTGCAACACTATTCGAGACGTACCCGTATGAACGCCACTCCGGCGACTGGCCGCTGGCCATAAATACCCTTCAGAAGATCCGGTACTCCATAGGACGTAAATTGACCGCCAACGGCTATGACAACATGGCAAATGGTTCCGAGTTCGCGGTCGTAACCAGCCGTATACGCCTGTACTCGCGTAAAGTATCGCTCTTTGAAACCAGCAGGAATTGGGCTGCCATCAAGTAGCAGTTCGTTGGTGCGATCGACATTTTCGATCCGCGTCCAACCATAGTTCCGCTGAAAAAATTTTAGAGTTGACTCCACAAGGTAAGCGTTACCAACATTTCCGTCGGAAAGGTTCTGGTTACGTCCCCATAGCACCATGGATGCCCAGTTGCCGCCATGGATGGAACGATCATATGTCACAGACGCGGTCATTCGCCGTACATCCTCCTTCGGCTGAAGAGCTTCCGGACTGTGGAGCTGTGCCACCGAATACTGCGTGCTCCAGTTTCCTAGCACGTTCAAAGTTACGCGGCTCGACCAAGAGTCGACTTTGCCCGAATCAATGTTCCAGCGAAATTCATCGGGCTCCCGCCCGTGAAAGGCGGACGCCTCCACTCTGAGAGAAGCATGCGTCAGGCCAACTGTGATGACATCTTCTGCGATATGCGTGGAGTCTTGAAGATGATGGCCTAACGGGGCGAGGGGGTCCTCCGATGCTGAGGCGCGGTGAGGGTACGCAGGAGGTCCCATCGCCGGGTCACCGACCGGCGCCACGTAGAATGACAACATCGTTTTCTCAGCAATTTTGTAATCATAGGTGGCGGCTAATTCCATCAAGAAGTCATGAGGGTGCTGACCATCGATGATAGGGCGCCTGAATTCGGTTTCTCCCTGCTGAAACAATTCCGGATAGCGACGCTGAGTGATGGTTGCCGGCTCAAGGCTCAGCATTCCGCGCAGGGTCAGGAGTCCACCACCAACTTTCCTTTGTGCCGAGGCCATGAACCAATTGGTCGAAAAAAGCTTCGCATCTCCACGCCGTCCGCTTTGTTGCAACTCACTGAGGAATGCCTGGCCATGGAACATGAACATCCACTCGCGCCTGCGAGTCATGAGCATCGCGAAAGCGGCAGAGTTCGGTACTGCATCTGTTCCCGAAGTGGCATGTTGCTGCAAATTTTGAATGAATGACATCTCGGCTGGTGCATTCATGTCTTGCATGCCCGAAATCGCCCGCGCATTGTTCAAGCTTTCACTCTCCTGACCATTGGCAAGAGAAGAAGCAAAGATAATGACAACAGAAATCAACAACCATTGGCGCATGTACCCTCCTCTGCCGGAGGCAAGCGGAGCAGCTAAAGATGGTGAAGTCTAGGCGGGCCAGCGCTTCAGGGGCGAGCAAAAGTACGGAAGTTTTCGGGAATCAGACGCGGCGGGTCAAAATACTGGGGGGGCTAGGGCTCTCCCCAGTCTTATCGATAGTTTCGCGAATCTTAATCCGGTTCACCTGGGGTGAACCCATTCGATAGACGCAAGGGGTTGGTGCCTGGGCGGTGGAGATTACCGGTAATGCGCCTGGATGATGGCCTAATAAACAACACCGATAATCCCCATGTCCAGAACTTGGAAGCTGATAGCCAGACTGATGGCATTTGCCCGCCTGGGTATGTGCAGGCGCACCATGCTGCCCGGGTAGCAGAACAGAGGTAAACCAGACCATTACCATCAAACCGGAGATGGTCTGTCTTACCCTGTCCATAGGACATGAGATGCAACCACGGTCAACAGGTTACGCTTTTATTCTCATGGCATATACCATAGGCACTCCGGGGTAAATCGAGACACTCTCACGAACGGTAGAAGCGGAACGCGATCGTTCTGAGGTTCTGCATGTCATGAGCGCCGCGACAGAGGTTGATGAACATTTTAATGGCTGTACTGTTGGCGGATCACACACGAAAATAGCTCTTGAATGGCAAGCAAAAACCCACCGCAAGGCAGTTATCTGGCGGCCACGAAGAGACTGGCGTTGCTGCTCCTCATTGTTGTCAGAAGGGCCCCTCTTTCCCAACATTCTCAGGAAGCGTTCGGCCTTAATCAGCTATACCTTTATTAGCGACTGGGACCCCTTATCGCTCGCACGATTACCGCTGTCCACGATCTTTCGTCAGGGGATCGTTTGCGGGCGCGGGTAAGTCGCGGTTGCGCGAGACTTTGATTGGGTGTAGATTCAGGGAACAAACCTGTAAGGCAAGTTTATGCGGTCGCTTCAGAAGGTGGTTGCGTGTTTGTGTCTTTTGCTGACCTGCTGGTCGGCAATCGCCCTTGTTGCGCATCACCATTCAAGCCAAGTCGACGCGGCCCGATGTGCGGTGTGCGTTGCGGCACACTCGGCGACCCCCCGCGCTAAGGCCGATTCCAATCGTACTACCTTCAGGGTTCTCGCCTGCGATCCAGTGAAACCCGTCTTGTTGAAGCTAGTTCTCCTAGTGTTCGCTCTCAGCGTCCGTCCACCTCCGCAAGCCTAGTTACAAGAACAGCTTGAATTAACAGAGTCGTTCATCGTTCCTATTCTTCGGAGGAATTCCATGCTGGCTTCTTACAAGCACTCGTTTTCTGTTGCTTTTCTCGTTCTCTTGGCCACCGCGCTGAACGGATACGCTCAAACTGGGGGGAACTCGACAAGTCTCACCGGTACAGTCACTGACCCGTCAGGCGCGGTTGTGCCCAATGCCGCCATTGAACTTCGGAACCCGGTCAGTGGATTTGAGCGAACGACCACTACCGATAGCTCGGGCAAATTCAGCATTGCTAACGTGCCGTTTAATCCCTACCACCTGACCGTCACGGGCGCGGGATTTGCGCCTTACGCCAGAGACGTAGACATTCGATCGCTTGTTCCGATGAACGTCGCTATCAACCTCAAGGTCGAAGCATCGGCGGAAACGGTCACGGTTGAATCATCGGGTGAAGATTTATTGGAAAATGAGCCCACTTTTCATACTGATGTGGATCGTGGCCTGTTCGAGAAAGTTCCGCTAGAAAGCCAATCGTCATCACTGAGTTCGCTGGTAACGTTGGCGACGCCAGGAATTGCCGCCGATTCGAATGGCCTTTTCCACGGGTTGGGCGATCATGCGGAGAATTCCTTTTCTCTCGATGGTCAGCCGATTACGGATCAACAGAGCAAAGTATTTTCCAACCAGATTCCATTGGATGCTGTGCAGTCGCTCGAAGTCATTTCCGGCGCTCCCCCGGCAGAATACGGCGACAAAACCAGCGTAGTCATCAATGCCACGACCCGGTCGGGCCAAGGCGTTACCAAACCGCACGGCCGTGTGACGGCATCCTATGGTTCATTTGGAACGTCCAACCTCGACGTTGACCTCGCGTATGGCGGAAAAAATTGGGGGAATTTCATTTCTGCCAGCGCTTTAAACAGTGGCCGATTTCTTGACCCTCCCGAATTCCTGGTAATGCACGACAAGGGCAATGAGGAAAACATCTTTGACCGTGTCGATTTTCAGTTGTCCAATCAAGACTCGTTGCACCTAAATCTCGGGTTCACGCGTTCTTGGTTTCAAACTCCCAACACCTTCGATGCGCAATTCGCGACACCCTGGAATGGCGTGGTGATTGCAGCTGGGGGTATCGGTCCCAACGGTCTTCTCGTCGGTCCTGCTGATCAGCGTTCGCAGATTAAGACCTTCAATATCGCTCCGTCATGGACACGCATTGTCAACAACACTACGGTCTTTACGCTTGGCGCTTTCGTACGCCGCGACCAATTCAATTATTATCCGAGTTCCAATCCCTTTGCTGATCTAGGTCCGATCAATCTGCAACGAGAGTCAGTCGGGCAGGACCGGACTCTCGCCAATGCCGGAATACGCCCCGATCTCTCTTATGTGAAGGGGATTCACAACGTCAAAGCTGGCGCCGTCTATCAGCAAACTTTTCTGAATGAAAATGACAGGCTGGGCGTTGTCGATCCAACGCTGTTACCGTCCCTCACCGACGTCAATGGCAATCCGTGTTTCACCACGACCGCCCTCGCCTCACCTTGCACAGATTTGCTTCCTTTTGATTTAACCCGTGGTGGTCGCAATTTTACTTTCCGCGGGCACACCAACGTGAAGGAGCTGGCGCTCTACGTTCGGGACATCATCAGCAAAGGGAACTGGTCTTTCAATGTTGGACTACGAAGCGATTTCTATAATGGACTGACGACTCACAAAGAGGGCGAGCCCCGTTTAGGACTCTCCTACAGCGTCAAAAAGTCAGGTACTATCCTTCGCGTTTCCTATGCCCGGACTTTGGAGACACCATTTAACGAAAATTTGGTGCTCGCCAGTGTGGGGTGCGCCAGTCCTGTTCTGAACCCACTGCTCGGCTGCTTCGAAGAAGGACGGCCGACACCTCTTAATCCTGGATGGCGTAACGAATTTCATGCCGGGTTTGAACAGGCATTCGGCAAGTACTTGGTGGTTTCTGGCGAGTACATTTGGAAGTATACCCACAACGCGTACGACTTCAGCGTGCTGGGCAATACGCCGATCACCTTTCCCATTGAATGGGAACGCTCCAAGATTCCCGGCTACGCGGGACGAGTGAGCGTGCCCGAGTTCCACGGTTTTTCTGCGCTCACCGTGTTTTCCGGCGTTGCCGCCCGTTTCTTCACGCCGCAAATCGGCGGTGCCGGTGCTGTCCCGTCCGTCGTATTGGCTGGCGGCTCGGCGCCATTTCGCATCGATCACGATGAAAAGTTCAATCAAACCACCCATTTGCAATATCAGCCCTGGAAGACGGGGCCGTGGTTTGGGTTTAACTGGCGATACGACAATGGCCTAGTAGCTGGCCAGACCCCCTGTTTTGGCGGCAATTGCGCACAAACGGCTACATTGAGTGGTCAACCAGCTGTGGCCATGACCGACTCCTTCGGCACACCTTTGACCGCCGATCAGGAATTTGAAGCGGGACTTTTCTGCGGCAGCATTCACGCAAGTCCAACGACGGCGTTGCCCAATCCTTGCCCCCTGTCGCAGTACGGTTCTACTCTACTGGTGGTGCCAACTCCGAACACGGAAAACGATGACAAAAACCCGCCCCGTATTGCGCCTCGCCACCTGTTCGACTTGAGCATCGGGGACGACAACCTGTTTCATGGGGATCACTACAAGTGGAGTCTCGGATTCACAGTCGTTAACATCGCCAACAGACGGGCGCTTTACAATTTCCTATCCACCTTCAGTGGAACGCACTACGTAACTCCGCGTTCCTTAACAGCCCAAATCGGCTTTCATTTCTAGCTTCTTGGCTATTTGGAGTAAGACGAAGCCGACCTAAAGGAGCCAGAAGCCAAGAAGAGAAAATAGGCGCTCCTAAGGCGCGACTCGCGGCAAGCTTTGGTCATCAGCGTATAGGCACGACCAACTACATATTCCCAGTAACGACGACCTAATAATCGCGCATACACCGCTGCAAGAAGCAGCTCGGGTTAGGCCAGACGGCGGTGGTTCGCGCTGAACTCGAATGCCCACACACCCAAGCAACTTGCTTTATACAGGATCGGCACAGAACCTTGGAATAATGCCCAGCGCATGAGCCGACGCATTAAACTTCGAGTGCTCTTTTGTCGACGCGTGCCGGTGCGCAGGCTTTAATGCGCCCTAACTCGTGGCCGGACGCGCTTACAGGCTTCCGCTAAGCGCAAACCGTGGTTGTTGCAGAAATTGAACCATGCAAACAGCGGCGGCTCGCAACGCCATCTCACCACGAGAACGATGAGTGCTGCTACGAGCTTCAGCTCGCTTCCATCTCGAAACTGGGAACTGCACCCGCGGACCCACGAACAATTCCCCAATTGGTTTCAGTAGTGCATCAGCCGCCTGCCGGCTGCTTGTGGGGTTTGTTCCTGCGGGGTGCAGTCGCGCGGGTGGTGAACCTGATCGAAAACCCCCAACCTACTCGTCGGGCAGCCGTTATCGGTCCGAATCCAAGTGCCGTGACTTACTCTTCAGGGATACGCGGCTCCTCATAGAGCTAACTGCCAGGTCTCGAGAACTGTTGCGCCCGACGTATTGTTGCCAAGGCGTACCTTCGAAACGTGCGTGCCGCACGCATCCAACAGCCTGCTGTTATCAATTTAGGCATTCACCGGAGGCACTGGCGATATGATGGTTGGCGCGGCAGTTTGCTAAGCGGCCAAATCTCAATAGCAAAGATGGTGTAACTCCGGAGAATATCGGACCGCCGGTTTTGGCGGCGTGATTTCAGGTGAATGCGGGCGAGTGGCTGCTGATCCCCACCCAATACGCCGCACCTACCGAAGCCAGATGTCGGTGGCTTCAGACACGATCATGAAGATTAACGTCGGCCGTATTCTTGGGCCTTACTGCGTTAGCTGCCGCAAGTGCAATTTTGTCTTTAACAAGGTGTGTTAGGCAGCGCTTCGCAGGAGGAACAGAAGGAACAAAATCATTGAACGGCGCTGGCAACGTTTGAGAACACAGTATTCGAATTGCTACCAATGAGACGTACCGTTCCGACAACGATGATCAGGATTGCTGCTATTAGCACCGCATATTCAGCAATATCTTGACCTTGTTCGTCCGACCAAAGGTTTCGAAGGAGAGTAGACATGGGGGAGGGCTCCTCGTTGAGAAATCGAACGTCACGCACTGTCTCACAAAAGACATGT
>JAFATF010000282.1 GCA_019244045.1 Acidobacteriota bacterium | reverse complement strand
TTTTGAATTTCGTCTTTGGTTGGTACTCTGCCGTTCTCGGTGTAGAGGGCGGCTGCGATTTTTGCCTGCAACAGTTTCTTTTTTTGCTCTGTCATGTGTTAGTTGCAACCACCTGCCTTTCCGGTTGTTGTTCAAGAAAACCCATTCCATAGGTTATTTTATACAATAGGATGGTTAAAGTAAAGGGGTATTTCTACATACAGATCCTGTATAGGGAAACCGCCTGTTTAATATATACAAGGTAGGCTGTGGCATAACGGGGTGGTAAAGTCTCCTGTGTGCAACGATAAGGAGCGAGGCGAACAACTGCGATCCGATATCCGGTCGAGCATTGTCTCAAAAAAGGAAGGTTTTATGAGACAATACAAATTGTCACCGCTTTGCAGCGGCTTGGGTCGAGGTGGAGATGATATCCGCCTTTAACCTAGAGCCTCGCGCAGTCAGCCGGTCAGTTCATCACACTGCGGGTTTCCGTGCCGTGCTCTCGCACCACATTTGCCGCCGCGCCTCGTCAATGTCCTCGTCTGTCCAGTCGTCCCAATCGCCGCCGTACATCTCGCGAAGCCGCGCCTCCAACAAAGGGTCTTGCCGCTGCGCGTGCTTTATTTCCTCAACCATGGTTTCGATCTGATTATCTGTCCAGCCGTCCGGCGGTTCCTCACCGAATATCTTGCGAAGCTGTTCTTCCTCCACAGCGCTTTTGTGCCGCTCCCACTCATAATCGATGGGCGGCAACGGTGGTAATTGCGGCGCAGTCTTGCGGTTCTGGCGTGGTCGCACCCTGCCCTTACGACGGTGTTTGCTCCTTGGCATGCTATGGCTTGTGTTGCCTTCCGGCGTTGCCGTCATCGGTCAAGGTTTTGGCACTGGCCGGGGCAGCTGTCAAAAAGACGCAGTCTGGGCGTCATGGAAAAGGATCAGCGATTACTGGATCCCGGCCGCTATGACCGGGAGCCAGTCACCGTGCTAGCCGGCTAACGCGGGCGGCGCTGCCTACAGGTCAGCCGTGACCGTGCGATGATGTTGCGCGTCGATCTCGATGCTGAAGTGCTGACGGTCAAGCTGCTGCGCCGCGGCGGAGTGGACCGGAACGGCGAATGAGTCGAGCACGGTACCGGATTGACTAGATTTCTAAGCACTAAATCGTAAATCGATACGCAAGAGGTGGTTATGGCGGTGACTCTGCAGATGTCATCCGCATTCCGCCTTATGGGGACAGCTACGATCGCTCGGCTGCCGTTCTAAATCCGACTATAGTCCTAAAATTCTTTATCGTTATGTGAGCGGGCTCACAGCCAATACGGTTTGGCCGCACAATAATCTTTACTGCATCGACTATCGATGTGTGCCAAGCAGAGCGCTTAACAGCTCCGCCGTGCACCCACGAAACTTACTTATGGGTGGACATATGTCTATGAGAACAACCAGTTTTGCAGCAGCTCTTGTTGGAGCCGCCTTGCTTACTGGCTCTTCAGCGTTTGCACAACAGCAGCCAGCCTCCCAGGCGGCACAGCAGCCGCCAACCCCGCAGGCGGCACAAGCAACATTAGATGCGGTGGTAGCAGCTGCTCCCGTTCTACCTACGCTAGGGGTGACTAAAACTTACAGCGCTGTTGTGCTGGCCGATGGGACCATCGCTCTCGGTCCTTTCGGGGCAAGCTCCTTCAGTTTCAGCGGCGGTGTCTATCAAGTGACGTTCCCGAGTGACATTTCGAAATGCGTATATACGGCCACGATTGGTGACACGCCCGCCGGCTTCCCTGGGCCCGGTATCGTTGTCGTGACCCCGCGGTCTGGTAATGCCGATGCTATCTTTGTCCGCACATTCAACGTGGGCGGCACGGTCCAGGCCATGCCATTTCACATCCACGTGCAGTGCTAGGGGTCATTACCGCAGAACCTTTTAATATCGGCGTCCTCCCGTCGATAAACTGATACCGGTGGTGCTGGCCCGCAGGTGATTTACCGGGTCAGCACACCGGCTTTTTAATCCCGGTTGGTTAACTGGTTAAAACTCAGGTACGAGGTCGCGCGGCGATTATGCGGCCGCGTGACGCGGCGCATGGTGACTATGCTGCGGTCGTAGCTGTCGGCCAATTCCTGTAATGTAGCACCCTGCGCGCGGCGTTTGGTGGCCTCTTTCTGCTGCTCGGTGTAAGGGAAGGGGGTCGGCCCATAGGCTTTCCTTGGGCCTTGGCGCGGCTCCTGCCTTCGGCGGTGCGGGTGCGGATCAGATCGCGCTCGACATCGGCGAGGCCGCCGAGAACGGCAATCATCAAGCGCCCGGTGCTGGTGCCGGCCCAACAATATCTTGCATTGGCGCCGCCCGATTCGCCACCCCCGTGAGCAATTACGTTAAATGTAACGTAATTTTGTGCACTATTTCGGCGAATATTAAATATAATTTTGTGCACTTGTTTCAAGAAAATCGGTTGCCAGAGCAGAGGTTTTTGAGGAGGTAAAATGAAGATACATAATACTTAAATGTATCTCGCATAAACCGTAATTGCTCACCCTGGGAGGTAACAGGTTTGGGGAGCGGGCATGGGCCGACACAAAATGTAATTGACGGATGAGGGTTTCCACGATTCAAGGATTCGATGGATCGGGACACCCTGGCTTCGTTCTCTAAGGATTCTAGCAAAAATAACTTGAACACTTCACATAATGGCCGATGGCTCGCGTGGCCGCAATCGGTAGTTCCACTCGCCGTGAAACTCGTCGCGTTTGATGGCCAGTTCGGCGAGTTCCTCGTCTGATACCTTGATCCCGGCTT
>JAFATF010000227.1 GCA_019244045.1 Acidobacteriota bacterium | reverse complement strand
AGCGGTTGGCGCAGATTGGGTGGCAGGAATGGGGAGATACGGCCGCCTGAAAGGGAGCAGCAACATCTCTTTGCCGCCGGCCGAACCGTGAAACAAGATGAAGTCCCTCGCTGTCGGATGGGTTTGAAAGCTACTCGTTTCACCAACCGTTTGGCAATCGCCTGGCCCACACCCTCTCCGGATGACCCCACAGGTGAGCCAACTGGCAACCAGTAGTGCGCTTTAAGACGACGATCTCCTGTGAGTCAGCGGGGACGTCGCCTAGTCTTCTTCTTTGCGCTTGCGTTCTTTGCGGTCGCGTTCTTTTCTAGTCTTCGCCTCCAAGCCGCGTCCAATGCGCCACGGAGTACATCTTCGCTCGCCCTTGTGAGGCGAATGTGGGTCATTCCCATGCGTCCCCACCCACCTCGAATGGGAATAAAGATTGCCGGCAATTCACGGACAAAATCCGCCTGCTGTTCCGGCGATAACATCAGGTTGCCATAGCCCTGATCTAGCGATGCAAGCGTCGCAAAAATTCGACCGCCCACGCGAAAGTCCCGAGCACCCATATGAGAGCCCTCTTCCGCTCCTGCGAAGCTCAACGCGATTCGGCGAAAATCAGCAGCTTTCACCGCGACTCCTAGCGTATAGCTGCCCGAACTCGGTAGTCTGTGCGAACGCTTTCATTTCCTCTACGAAGGACAAAACTATACACTGCAGGAGCGCTGGTCGGCACCTTGAAATAGCTACGCCTACTTAAGAGACTAATAGCCCAAGATTCCAAGCGCGCTCAAGAAGCTGCCAGGCCTTCACCGCCGTCAGGCTGTCAACTTCGAGGTGGTTTCGCGTTCAGCAGCCAGAGTCAGCCGGCGGGATTAAGGCTGGTGTGCTGATTCTGCTGCCTGCAGGTGATGCGGGCTTTGAAAGTTCTCAGGCGAAAGTTTCAGTTGCTCCCCGCCACGTCACCTAAACTCGCGGCATTCTCAGGGGTGCAAAATGCTTGAGCGCTTGTCTCTTGATTCGCGAGCGATCAGCTCGCCGGTACCTTTGGGCATGCCGGTACAGAAGATCTTCACTACCAGCGTTGCTCGTTGGCTCTGGTTATTGTGTAAATCGACAGGGCCGTCGCTTTTCAGCCTGCCAATCTGACCTTGAAAGTAAAAGCTACTGCAGTAAATGGACGGGAAGTTCAGATGGATTTGACCGGAATGGTGGTGAGGTCCTCGATTAAGCCTACTTCTTTCTGCAAGAAGGGTTCTGCGTAGGTAACTCCGCCCAGTAGGCCATAGAAGCGCGCCGTGGTTTCAACCCTCGACCGGATCGCTGCCTCAGCGGGAAAGATGCCGCTCCCGGCTTCCTGATCGGTAAATTGGGATTTGTAGGCCATTAAGGAACGAAACCGTTCTTCGAATTGCTCGGTAATATCCACCACAAATGTAGGCCGAACGTCAAAGTAGAGAGTGGCATAGATGATCTTGTACGGCCGATAAGGGGCCAGGGGTGCCTGACTAAGGGAAGTATTTGCGTCCTTTTCGGGGTGATTGCGCTGAGGTGAAACCACTTCGAGCTTTGCTAATCCGGCTAGGAAGGAGGCCTCATAGCCCAGTACCGAGGCGGTATAGTGATCGGGATGCCGCCCCTTCCAGTAAGGCAAAATGAGCACCCGTGGCCGCGTCTCCCGTATTGCCCGTGCAATCTTCAGCCGGTTTTCCCAGGTGTTCTCCACCCGGCTATCCGGAATATCGAGCGCCTCGCGCCACGATACGGATAGAATGCGAGCGGCCTCCTCGGCCTCACGGGCGCGATCCTCGGCCGTACCGCGGGTCCCCATCTCGCCCTGGGTCAAATCCAGGATGCCTGTGCGATATCCGCGCTGTGCCATCTTGAGCAGTGTGCCACCGCAGGTCTGCTCAACGTCATCGCGGTGGGCAGCCACTGCCAGAATGTCGATGGAGGGCATATCAGTCCAGATTGCCCTGCTCGAGCACCACCTGTTCGCGGACGATCAGCCGGTGCGCGGCCATTTCTTTCAAGGTGGGCAGGACACGGTTTACATGCTCGTCGGTATCGATAAAGACAATGATGACGGGCAGCTGACCGCCGGCATCGACCAGGTGGGAAGCTTTCACCCGCTGGCGTCCCAGGAATCCCGCCACTGCATGCAGCACGATCGCGGCGTATACATTTTCCGTATGCAGATAGTTGAGAATTTGAATGTGCAACGGCCGATGATGCCACTGGTCAGACTCGTTGAGATAAATTGTCACTTCGACGGCCATGGCGTCTGGCATTTTACAGCACCCGCGCCAGTGCCATGCCTGCCATAGCCGCGAGCAGGGAAAGCAAATTGTTGGCCAAAATGCTGGACCCCATCAACATCCATTGCCCCTGCTCGAAATAGGCCACGGTTTCGAAGGCGTAGCTCGAAAAAGTTGTGAATCCACCACAGAAGCCGATTACGATGAACAACCGCCAGCGCGGATCGACCAGTACGCGCTCGGTGGTCCAGATCATGAACCAGCCTACGATGAAGCTCCCGCTCATGTTGATGATCAGGGTGCCGTAGGGAAAGACCGGTCCGAGCATTCTTGCGGCAAAGCGGCTTATGAGATAGCGAATTTGCGCCGGGGATCGCGCCCAGGGCAATGATGATAAAGTTCACGATGGAGTTCTCCGTAGGAGTTATCAGCCCTGAAAAAAGGCGGTTCTGGCGAACTCCATCGCCTTGGGGGACAAATTCATTACACCATAAGAGCTGGCGATTCTGGCGATCAGGGCCAAGGCGCCATCGCGCTCTTGATCCAGTCGGCAACCGCGATCGAGAAACACCGGCTGATCCTGGAATGCAGGCGGCAAAAAACTGGGCCGGTCGGCAACCTGACAGCGGCCGACGGCGATTATTTTTTCCGTTCCACCAGAAAATGCGCCAGGCACTGCAACGTCCGGGAGCGCTCGGCAAAGCCGTCGAGCAGGGCACAGGCGTTACTGACCAATTGGTCAGCTCTGCGCAGCGACTCTTCAATTCCGAAAAGCGCCGGGTAGGTGGCTTTTTCCGCTGCCCTGTCCTTGCCAGCGGTCTTGCCCAATTGCTCCGATGTCGCAGTGACGTCGAGAACATCATCCACGATCTGAAAGGCAAGCCCAACCTTTTGTCCAAAAGAGCGGATCGACCCGAGCGCCTGCTGGTCGGCGGCCGCATAGATGGCTCCGCTCACCACTGTGGCAGTGATCAGAGCCGCGGTCTTAGCGCGATGAATATATTCGACCGTCTCCAAGTCGGGCCTGCTGCGTTCGGCTTCAAGATCGACCACCTGGCCGCCGATCATGCCCCCAATGGTGCCCGTGCCGTGGGCGATCTCCTCAATGATTTGTATCCGCGCCTCGGCCGGACAGCGCACTTGAGCCAGAACCTCGTAGGCACGGGTCTGCAGCGCGTCGCCGGCTAAAATGGCTGTGGCCTCGCCAAACGCCTTATGGCACGTTGGGCGCCCGCGCCGCAGATCGTCATTGTCCAAGGCGGGAAGATCGTCGTGGATCAATGAGTAGGTGTGCAGCATCTCGAGGGCAGCGCCGACTTCCTCGACTCCCCAAGGCAGCCGACCTGAAACCATCCGCGCCGCTTCCATGCAAAGAACAGGGCGCAGACGCTTACCGCCCGCAAAAACGCTGTGCCGCATGGCTTGATGAATGGAAGTCGGATACGCCAGGGCGGGCGGCAGCAAACGCTCTAGCGCCGCATCGGTCAATTTCTGGCCTTCAGCAAGCGTCTCCTTCAGCATGAATGCTTGAGTATAGCAAGGGAAATCGAACTAGCAGGCCAGTCGGCAAGCGCACCGGCAGGTGTCGGCAACGCCAACATTCAAACACCATCCATAGTTGCTCGCCGGCAGGATGGTAAGTGCAGACCACCTAGCCCAATTCGCCGCTTTAATCTCAGCCGCTGGCCCATTCCATGTCTACGACAACTTTAGCTTGGAAGCCCGCAATGAAACCGGGCAGCTAGGGGCTAACCACCGAGGGGGGCCGGAAGTCGCGTCAGAGTTGTCCAGCGCAGCCGGGAAGTGGGTTGTCGGTCTTGCCCTAGGAAATGACGGGCGGGCTTCACGCAACTCACGCCGGAAGGGCTGCCGAGTAGCCTCGCGAGGGGCGCGAAAAGCGGGCCCACAGGCAAGCAAGCTACGAGGCGAACTACTTTGATCTTACTTGTCGGCCGAGGGCTCGAAGGGTTGGACTTGAAGCTTTCCGTTACTCTTAAGCAAAATCTCTACTTTGCCTTCCGCCTCCTCCAACTCCTTGCGGCAAGAGTTGGAGAGCGCAACACCTTCCTCGAAAAGGGTAAGAGACTTCTCGAGCGGCACATCTGCTTTCTCCAGCTCCTCGACAATCTTCTCAAGCCGCTGGAGACATTCCTCAAATCTGGGCACAGAGAACTCCTACAGGTATCTTAATGCACTCATTCAATGCTAAATTGCAAGGGTATTTTGCGCGCACAGGAAGTCCTCCGGGGCAGCCCAGTCCAGGCTGCACGTCGCTCGCCAGGCTACCCACAGGCGGCGCCCCTCCCCCCCAAGGCCTCGAGGACGTCTACCGCTGATCGATACCGCCCCATAGGAGCACTGATCTGCGCTCCTTGAACCATATGCCCGATGGAGATGAGCATTTCGCGCGCAATGGCCACGCCCTCCTCTCGCGCCGCCTCGGGACTGGAAGCCTTGCTCATGCGTTCCAGAATGGAATCGGGAACAGAAACCCTCAACTCATTCTTCATGAACTCCGCGTTGCGGACGCTTACCAACGGCCAGATGCCAGCCACGACGGGGATGCGGTGGTGCTCGATGCGCTTAAGAAAGTTCTCGAGCAATCCCAGATCGAAGACCGGCTGAGTGACAGCGTATTCCGCTCCGGCCTCGACCTTATATTCAAACCGGCGGATCTCTTCATCGATGTTGGGCACACCCGGATTTGCGCCGACACCGATGACAAAGCTGGTCCCGGCCCCCAAGGGATTTCCGCCGATATCAAGGCCCCGGTTAAGGTTGTGAACGATGTTGACCAGACCAATGGCGTCGACGTCGAACACCGCGGTGGCATCGGGATAGTTGCCCATTTTGGGAGGGTCGCCGGTAATGCAGATCAAGTTTCGAATACCGGTGGCGGCAGCACCCAGCAGGTCCGATTGGATGCCGAGCACGTTACGGTCGCGGCAGGTGTAATGCAGAATGGCTTCAATACCCACTTGTTTCTGAATGAGCAAGGCGAGCGCCTGATTGCTCATGCGGGCTGAGGCGCGCGGACTATCAGGGATGTTGATGCCGTCGACGCCCACCGACCGCAAGAAGCGCGCTCCTTCGATTTCCTTTTGGATGTCAATCCCCTTGGGTGGCACGATCTCAACCATGGTGACAAAATCGCCCGCCGCTAGCTTTTTGCCTAAACGTGAGCGTTCCGACAACGGGACCATACGGATGGCTTTCGCCGTAGGCTGTGGCTTGACGGTGGCAACTTTCGGCACCTTGGCGCCGCCCACCCGCAGGGCTGATTTCATGACACGGATATGTTCTGGCGTAGTCCCACAACATCCACCCACAAGTCGAACTCCCGCGGCCACGAATTTGCGCGCATAACTGGCCATGTATTCCGGAGAGCATAGGTAGATGTTTCGGCCTTCAACCGAACGCGGCATTCCGGCATTAGGCTGCGCCGACAGCGGCAGGGAAGTCACAGCTCGGACTCGCTCAATCGCTTCCAGCATAGCTACCGGCCCGACGCTGCAGTTGCAGCCGATGACGTCGGCGCCCCAGGACTCGAGCTTTTTGGCGAACTGTTCGGGAACGGAACCATCCAGGCAGTTGCCATCCTCATCGATCGTGACTTGCGCAACCACAGGAATCTCAGGATCTATGTCGCGCGAGGCCAGCAAGGCTTGGTGGAGTTCTTCAAGGTAACCAAAGGTCTCGAGAATGATGAAATCCACCCCCCCTTCTAGCAAGGCCGCAATCTGCGTGCGAAAGGCAGCGCGCGCTTCCTCGAGCGAGGTCTTGCCCAAAGGCTCGATGCGTATACCGAGTGGCCCCACCGAGCCCGCAGCCCACCCGCCAAAGCTCTTGGCTGCTTCTCGCGCCAGGCGCGCGCCTTGCAGGTTAATTTCACGAACCTGATCGGCGAGGCTGTGGCGAGTGAGGCGGAACCAATTTGCCCCGAAAGTGTTGGTTTCAACAATGTCCGCACCTGCTTGCATGTATTCATGATGAATAGTGCGGATCAGGTCGGGCTGAGACAAGTTAAGCTCGTCATAGGAGCGATTGATAAATATGCCTTTACCATAAAGCAGCGTCCCCATAGCCCCGTCGCACAACAGGGGAGCCGTCTGAAGGCGGGCAATCAGGTCGATAGCCATTCGATTGAGAATACAAGATGAGGGAATATTTTGCGCGCTGGCCAGCGTCATCATTACGCTCGGGGGCAATTTTTACTCTGTTATAATTCACCGTCTTCGCATCTAAATCTATATCGCGCATGATCTTACGACCGATTCCAGCGTTTAAAGATGTCCTCAGTTGTGTGCTCCTGGCCTCCTTACTACTCTCCTGTGGCGGGTCTTCGAGCACCACCACGCCGCCAAGCGGCTTGAAGTTTCGTGCCTTTGTCTCTCAGAATGTCTCGGCCAGCAGCACCATTGCTGGCTTAGTCATTGTGAACGCGCAATTGGACCGGTTGGCGGCCGCCTCAACTATCAGCGCCGGGCCCTCCCCAGGTCTGATGGCAGTTCCTGCCAACCGTCAGGTGACGATGGTCTACAACGCCGCCAACAACGGAATTGACGTGGTCAACAATGTGAAGGAAACCTCGAACGGTCAGGTGATGCTACCTGGCGCGACGCAAAGTATGGCGGCCACCAGCGACGCCACCCTGGGCTTCGTAGCGGTGCCCGAGGCACCGGTCGCCGGCTTAGCTCCGGGCGAGGTAGAGACCGTCAATCTCACGAACACGGCATTAGGATCACCCGTTTGTGTTCCTACGCCCAGTTCATCACCTCAGAATGGGGCTTGCGTGACGCCGGAGCCAAACATTTTTTCCGGTGCTCGTTATCTCGCTCTCAGCCCGGACAACGTGCACCTGTTGATATTCGGCGATCTGTTAACTGTAGTCACGCTGACCAACATCGGTACAAGCGCTTCGCCAAACTGGGTGATCACCCAGGCAGGCATTCCAAGCGTCGCCGGCACCTCTGATCTGGATCATCCCGTCTGGGCAACATTCAGCCCCGATAACAGCATGGCTTACGTTTTCAGTTGCGGCCCAGAATGTGGTGGAACAACAGCCAGTGTCACGCCCTTGAGCTTCAAAGGGAGCGGGTCGTGTGCGCAAAATTGCCTGGGCGCAACCATCCCTTTGGCGGGAGGTGCAACCTACGCCGTCGCATCGGGCAACACCGTTTACGTGGCTGGGTCGGCCGCTTGTCTGGCGCCCGGCGCCCAGCCGAGTTCCTGCGGAAAGCTGTCCATCCTCAACACCTCATCGGGCAGCGTGCAATTGCTCAAAACCGTCTCGATCACCGATGGTTTTCACCATCAGATTGCGGTCACGATGGATAACCAGGTTTTTATTGGCGCCGAGGGTTGTACGGGCGCATGCCTTTCGATCTACAACGCCAATAATGGCCAGGTTGTGATTGGGAGCGATCTGGGCGACGTTACTGGAATCCAGCCGCTCTCAGGGCGGCCTCAAGTCTATGTAGTCGAAAACGGAGAGCTGCGAAACTGGAGTACACTCACCGACGCGCTCGCTCCACCTCAGCAGCAGATGGACATCGTCGGTCAGGCGGTTGATGTGAAGCTGGTGGATTAATTGCCTGTGGCGGTATGACTTTCAACTAAGAATCACCCGGTTCGAGTACCAGGCTGTGCCTCGTGCCCCTCTCGATTGCCTGGGAGGAGAAAGGTACCGTGATTGTAGTCTCGCCGTACCAGGCCTTCCATTGATCCAAGTAATAGGGACTTAGGAAATTGCCGGCCTCTCCGGTGACGGTATTAAGCGTCGTCTGATCAAGATCGGACAGATCGACGGTCATGCGCTCGGAGGGGCCGAAGTTCCTGCCCACCTGCTTGACGGTGAAGGCGCCGCCGGACTGTTCGACCAGCCCGGGTCCGGTCCATCGCGCGATCAGCGGCAACCGGCCGAGTACGGGGTGCTGGATATAGAGCGGTGATGCCTTGCCCCATTGCCATTCATTCAAGTCTCTGGGTACATCAGCCTGATCGATGGCGGCCTCAACGGCTGCTGCCAAGAGAGCGTCGTAAGCGGGGTAGTCTGCCGGCAGCCAACGTTTAGGCTGCTTGAGGAGCACGTCTTCGAGCCAGATCGAGCTCATGAACCACCGGTAATCCTTCCAGCTGAGTGCACCTTGATCTGGCGAAGCCGGCGCCAGTTTTGGCTCGAGTAAAAGGCGGCTTAACTGCTGGCGAGATTGGCTCTCGATGGTAGCCGCTGCCGATTCCCGATTCAGACGGCCATCCCAGTCGCGCATCAAATCCCGCGCCTGCCGCGCTCGGGGTGACAATTGCGCCGCATGGTCCAAGGCGTAGACGAAGCGTTCGGCACAGAATCGATCAAACGCGGAGTAGACGTCAGTTTGGAGACGAAGCATATCGGAGACGGAAAACTTTTTGCCCGATTCGAGGACATGATAGATTCGCTCCGTTCGCCAAGGTGCATCCCACTGAGTGGCCAATGAGTACGGGTATTTGTCCGGAGTCACCCGCCCGTTGGCGGTCGCGATCAGGCCCCATGGCGGGTCGCTGATATTGGGCAATTGGTCGAAGGGCACGTATCCTGTCCACTCGCTGCGATCATCGCTGCCATCGGCCGGAAGGCTCCCGTCCCCTGTGGCCCGAATTGGAATCTTACCGGTCGCGTGATAGCCGATATGACCGTCCACGTCCGCATAGACTACGTTTTGCGCAGGCGCATTCCACTCGGATAGGGCCCGGGTGAACTCACTCCAATTCTGGGCATTATCGATGTCGAAAAATGGATCCTTTAGACCGTCATAGAGTGTCCAGCGCAGCGCAATCTGACGCTTCTCTCCAGAAAGTAACTGGCTAATGATTGGCCCGTGACGCGTGATTCGGACCTCGAGGGTTTGATCAGAAGTCCCCTTCACACGGATGGTCTCCCGGCGGTGTTCAGGGTCGCGCCAGCCTTGTGGCGTGCGATACTGCCCGCGATCATTGAAGGTTTCAACGTACAGGTCTTCTACCGTGGGCCCCAGATTGGTAAAACCCCAGGCGATTCGCCGATTATGTCCCACGATGACGTAGGGCGTGCCTGGCAAGCTTACGCCCACGACGTCAAGCGTTGCGCAGCGCAGGTGAATTTCATACCACAGGTTGGGTATGTGATGGCTGAGATGCATGTCATTCGACAGTAGAGGTCTTCCAGAAACCGTGTGCGCTCCCGACACTACCCAGTTGTTCGATCCAGAGCGGACAAGATCGAGTGGATCACCGGCCGGGGGAAGCGCTCCAGTGAAAGAAACCGATAGTTTTCCGCCCACGTTATCCTCGTCCTCCTCGAAACTATCCATCCGAATCGGCCCTTCCATGGGGGGATGATCGTGCCAGGATGAATTCACGAACAGGTCTCGGGTTAATTCCGGCCCCACCCTGGAAAGAATTTTTTCCTTCTCGAGGGCGGCGCGATAATATCCGTGATTGAGCTCCTTCACCAGATTCACGCCGATCAACATGGAATCCTCGGCTGTCCAAGGTTTAGGCCGATAGCCGAGTATGCGGAATTCGATAGGCAAGTTTCGCCCATGAGATTCGATGTAGGCGTTTACCCCGCGCGTGTAGGCGTCGAGAAATTGCCGATCCCTTGCCAGTGCGAGTTCGAGTGAACGATGGGCAACGGCGCGAAGACCTAGGATGCGTTGCTCGCGATCGTATCCCACCTGAGCGGGACCGAGGATCTCCGCCAGCTCGCCGGCGGCGGCGTGCCGCATAGCATCGATCTGCCATAGCCGGTCCTGGGCCGTGACGTATCCTTGGGCGAAAAAAAGGTCTCCCAACTGCGAGGCTTCAACCGTCGGATTGCCATGATCATCGCGCGCCACAGTAACCTTGGCTTTCAACCCTCGCAGCCCGAGACGGCCATCTAACTGGGGCAGGGCGGAGTACGCGACAGAGTATAGGTAGAGGAGGACAGCAATGACGCCGGCCAGAGCGATAAGACATATAACCAGGGTAATTTTGGTCCCCGGGGAACCCGCGTGAGTCTGAGCGGGCCTGAGAATGGATGTCGTCATGAGTGGAATTTGATTGTAGGGCGCGGCTGCCAGGAACACAATTAACTGACACCATTCGGTCGCATACAGCTCAGGGCCGAGGTCGGAGAACCTAGGCCCGGCCGGGCAACCAAAGTTTCGGGCTACTTAGCAGTCACCGCTGAGCAGGGAGCAGTTGGCAGCCCCCTGGGACGCCAGTATCATTCTTGTTTGCCGCTTGTCCACGAGCCTGCAAAAACGCATCGACGATCAGCCCACGATCTCGCGCGAGATGGTGCGCGAGGCCGAGCGCATCCTGCACCAGCACTTAAAACGGGTTGGCCTGAAGCATACCGGGCAACGCGATACCATCCTGCGCACCTTTCTAGATACGCGCGAACATCTCTCGACCGACGAACTCTACCGCCTGGTGAAGCGAAAGGATCCCAGGATCGGCTACACCACCGTTTATCGCACACTCAAGCTGCTGGCCGAGTGCGGCTTGGCCAGCGAAGTTGCCTTTCACGACGGTATTGCGCGCTACGAGCACCAGTACAACCGCCGCAGCCATCACCACATGGTGTGTACCGAATGCGGCAGTTCGGTAGAATTCTTTTCGAGCGAGATCAGCGCGCTGGAACAGGAAATCGGGCGCAAATATAGATACGAAACCACGCGACACACCTTTCAGATTTACGGTGTGTGCGAAGAGTGCCGCAGCAAGCCGAGCCCATGAGCCGAGCGACGCGGTTCCGCAGAGTACCAAGCAGGCGCTGGCGGACAGGTTGGCATCGTGCCGCATCTCGGATGAGCGATGCGACCGGGGCGAGGCGCCAGGTGACCCTTCGCCGCCGCGTACCATGGGGCGCCATGGGACAATGCGCGCGTGATTGCGACACCAGGCCTGCCCACGCATGCTGACCGACGGCGCGCGCGGTGTAGCTGGTTAGGAGAGCAGAAATGACCACAGTATGCGCCGTATGTGGCGCCCCCAGGTCGAACGAACAGGCGGCTTGTCCAAGCTGCGGAGATGCCGGGAAATCACGTGCCAAAGAAGATGCCGCCTCGACCTCCCGCGTTCGAGTTCAACCTACCCCGCGAGAGAATCTCGTAGCTACGCTCGCTTATCTAACGGCCATTCCAGCCCTCGTACTGCTATGCACCCGACCTTACCGCAAGAACCAATTTGTTCGTTTCCATGCGCTGCAATCGATCGCCCTGGCGGCCTCGACGCTAGCTTTGATGTTCACCTTCCTGCTGCTGGCAAACCTGGCTGCCATAAATTTGTTGCTGATCCCTGTCGCTCTTATCGCCGGCATTGGAATCGCACTCCTGGTAATCGTGTGCATGATCAAGGCTTATCAGCACCGTCTTTATAAACTGCCCGTCCTCGGCGAGTGGGTAGAAAGGCACGCGATCCGCTCCTGAAAGCTTTCTTTTGTCGCGGCAAGAGTTCCGGTATCCTAGAAAATCTTTCCCCGGGAGTTTAGGGGCAGGGAATTGCATCTTGAAAGTTAAAGTCTTCTACCACGACAAATGCTTCGATGGCGCGTGCTCGGCTGCTTTGTTTTCGCGTTTTTATCGGGAACGCATCCGTGAGGACGTAGGTTTTACCTTTAGCGGCCTGCTGCACCGTGCCGGCGCTCTGTTCGATGAGTCCAAATTCGACGCTGACGAGAATGCCATCGTGGATTTCAAATATTCGAGCTCACCCAAAATTACCTGGTGGTTCGATCATCATGAGAGTGCTTTCCTCACCTCCGACGATGCCGCTCATTTCGAGCAGGATCAAAGTAATCGCAAGTTTTATGATCCTGGGTTTCGCTCCTGCACGAAGTTCCTGGCTACCATCGCGGAGCAGCGTTTCGGCTTTAACCCCCAGCCGGTGGCGGAAATGATCAAATGGGCGGACATCATTGATGGCGCCCTGTACGACAACGCGAGAACTGCAGTCGAAATGAGGGCTCCGGCCATGAAGCTCACCATGGTGATCGAGGCGGCGAAGGATCATGCCTTTGTACCGCGCTTGATCCCGCTGCTGGCGACGAAGCCGCTGGCTGCCATTGTCGAGGAGCCCTTCGTGGCCGAGCTCCTGCCTGCGCTGCTCGAGCGCCACGAGGGTTCAATCGAACTGATGAAGGGACGCACCGAATTCAAGGATGGAACCATCTTCTTCGACGTGACCGATCAGGATCTGGAAGGCTACAACAAGTTTGTCCCCTACTATCTCTATCCCGATTCGCTTTACAGTGTTGGCTTGAGCAAAAGCAGCTTTCGAACCAAAGTGTCAGTGGGTTCCAACCCATGGGCGCGTGAAGAGCGACTGGTGAACTTGGCGAAAATCTGTGAACGCTATGGCGGCGGCGGACACGCCCGGGTAGGGGCTATTTCTTTCGATGTAAAGCAGGAGGAAGCAGCCAGAAAAGCCGCACGCGAAATCGTAGCCGAACTGCGCGCTAGCGTGCGCAGTAACGGCTGCTGAGCTGCTCAATCGACCCCGGGAAGCTCCTGTCGAGCTGTCGAGAGGCGATTCCCATGAACGGGAAGAGCATCCACCGGGCATTCGGCTAGGCGCGGATATCCGGTCGCCTTTGTCCCGAATCTAATGCTGCCGGACCGCGCCGATGAGGCTCGGGATCCCGACGCGCACTTCGCGCACCTACGATATGATGAGACGTCCATTCCATCGCCTGATGCTAGTTGATTCCTCGACTCCGGCCGTAACCCACCATTCCGGCATTATTCGCGGCAGCGACCCAGCTCACAAGCGCGGCTTGCGCACTGTCGCCTCAATCGAATTCTTGAAAGGAATCTTAGCCATTGCAGTAGCTATCGGCCTGCTCATATTGCGCAACAAGGACGTCTGGGACATAGCCGAAGGCACTCTGGAATTTCTGCACATTGATCCTGACCTCCATTTTGCCCAGGTTTTTCTCGATTTTGCCGATCAGGTTACGGCCGGCGAGCTGACGACGCTGGCAACTCTGGCGCTTGCCTATTCGGCAGTCCGCTTTCTCGAAGCGTACGGGCTATGGAGGACTCGAATCTGGGGCGAGTGGCTGGCCATCTTCTCCGGCCTGGTCTATCTTCCCTTCGAAATACGCGCACTGATGCTGCGCTCGACCGCCTTTCGCTGGGGAGCTCTGATTGTTAATCTTGCGCTCGTCGGGTATGTTGCCTATGTGCGCGCGTCAGAAATTTACCGACTGCGCCAAGGGCGCCAGCGCCGGCGCGAGGAGCTCTCCCATCCCCTGAGCACGCCAGACGGGCGTTGGTCCAGGTCAGGCTAAGTTTTCGCCGCTACCCGCTCTCGCTTGTGTGCAGAAATCGTTGCTAAGCCTCTGAATCGTGCGATTCCGAGCTCGACCATTCGAGCGTGCAAACCAGTTGCCGTTCCTTGCTTTCGTCTGGTCAGAAAGCACAATGACATTTATTCTGTTCGATCGCTGAAGAATTATGTTCGCGAACTGCTCTAATGAGACGATTCCTGAGGCGCTGGAAGACCCGGATCTTAATCTTCGCGGCGGTTATCGGACCGGGCATCATCACGGCCAACGTCGACAACGATGCCGGCGGCATCCTGACCTATTCCGCGGCCGGGGCGCAGTTCGGGCACATGTTGTTATGGACCATGATCCCGGTGACCCTGGCTCTGATCCTCATCCAAGAGCTTGCTGCCCGAATGGGAGCGATCACGGGCAAGGGGCTGAGCGATCTGATTCGCGAGGAGTTTGGGTTTCGCATCACCTTCTTCATGATGCTGGCCATCCTGCTGATCAATTTCGGCAATGTAGTGACCGAATTCGCGGGTATCGCCGGCAGTATGGAACTGTTTGGCGTGAAACGCATCTACTCAGTCCCCATCTGCGCTGTGATCGTGTGGTTGATCGTCGTGAAGGGACAATATAAGAGCGTCGAGAAGGTGTTCCTGGCCGCGTCATTTTTCTATATAACTTACATTTTCGCCGGGGTGCTGGCGAAACCGGCATGGACTAGTGCTCTGCTGGCAACCGTGATCCCACCGGACCGGCATCTTTTCTCAGACAAGAGCTACGTTTATATGGCAATTGCGGTAGTGGGCACCACAATAGCCCCCTGGATGCAGTTTTATTTGCAGTCCTCGGTCGTCGAGAAGGGCATCACCCGACGAGATTACGGCATCTCCCGTCTCGACGTCATTGCCGGATGCTTCTTCACGGATCTGGTCGCCTGGTTCATCATTGTGGCCTGTGCGGCGACGCTTTACCTCCATGGATTAAGGGACATCCGCCAAGCCGCCGACGCCGCCGCCGCGCTGCGGCCACTGGCCGGGGACTACGCCTATATATTGTTCGCCCTCGGCTTATTCAATGCTTCGTTATTTGCAGCCTCCATTCTGCCTCTATCAACTGCTTATACGGTTTGTGAAGGTTTGGGGTTTGAATCGGGCGTCGGTATGAAGTTCAGTGAGGCCCCGGTATTCTACTGGCTGTACACCATTCTGATCGCGGCGGGCGCTGGTGTGATCCTGACCCCCAGCTTGCCCCTCATCCAGATTTCCATCCTTTCGCAAGCCGTCAACGGTGTTGCCATTCCCTTTGTACTGATTTTCATGCTGTTGCTGGTCAATAAAAAGGATCTGATGGGGGAATTCGTCAACTCACGTTTGTACAACATTCTTTGCTGGTTTACGGCGGGCATATTGATGCTGCTCAGCCTCGCATATGTTTGGTCTTTATTTCGCTCTTGACCTGCTCTTGTGAGCCATGAGAGGGGAAGCGCTTATTCCTGGTAACCAATCAGGCTGCCTTTCGCATCTACCTCATGTAAGAGACCGTGTTCAGGGGTCGGAGTGTGCCATGAATCTCAATGCCAAAGCCTGGGCCGCCCTAGTCTGCGGCCTTGTGTTGGTTGTTCCAGTGCTCGCCGCGGACGTCTCCTCCGCTGATCAAGGTGCAGGCTCAACGCGACCGCTCAAGTCCTATCATGACGGTAGCATCCGCGATATAAGTGCGATCGGAAACCGCAACGTGGGCTGCAACAGAGGGATCAGCAACTGGTACTCTCTCGACCATCAGATCGCAATGGGAAAGCAGTATGCCGAGCAGGTTGAGTCCACTACCAAGCTGATCAAAGATCCAGTCATTACCGAATACATCAACCGGATTGGACAGAACCTGGTTCGCAATTCGGACTCGCAGGTGCCATTCACGATCAAGGTTGTCGATTCCGATGATGTAAACGCCTTCGCGCTGCCTGGCGGCTTCTTTTATGTGAACTCCGGACTGATCCTGGCCGCGGACAACGAAGCCGAGCTAGCGGGAGTCATGGCCCACGAGATTGCCCACGTGGCAGCCTGCCACATCGCCCGGGAGAACACGCGCGGGCAGCTGTTGAACCTGGCCTCAATACCGCTGATCTTCGTTGGCGGCGGGATTGGTTACGCGGTCCAGAGCGCGGCGGGACTGGCCCTCCCCATGGGCTTTTTAAAGTTTTCTCGCGGATTTGAAGCCGAAGCTGACTACCTCGGCGTGCAATATATGTACAAATCCGGTTATGACCCCCAGGCCTTCACCGCCTTTTTCGAGAAGGTCGAGGCCATGGAGAAGAAGAGGCCGGGGACCCTAGCGAAAGCCTTCGACACCCATCCGCAAACTCCGGATAGGTTGGAAAAGACGCAGCGCGAGATTAACACCCTTCTTCCTGCCGAGCCTCAATATAAGCTGGATAGCTCCGAGTTTCAGGACGTAAAGGCGCGTCTGGCGCAGCTCGAGAATCGTCACAAGATCGAGGACCACAAGGATACGAACCGTCCCACCTTGCGCCGTGCTACGAAAACCGAGAACCCGGGCAGCGGGAGCGACACGGGCGATGAGCGGCCAACGCTAAAACGCCGCGATGGAAGCCAGCCGTAATTAGCTGGCGTCACCCAAGCGTCGACTTCAGCTGGCTCGAACACTCCCTGTGAGCTGCTTGCCTTTCTCGCCGAACCAAGTGAGGGGGAACAGCTTCTTCACAGTAAAATAGCGGATTTGCTCTGGCTAGCTCGGCAGCCAACCAGCCTTCGGGCGTGTCGGCTCACGCGCGCAAACGTCTGCTCCTACCAAGAAGCGATTCACGCGCGTGAAGGAGCGGCACAGCGGTGAGTGATTTTCGTGAATCACCCCATCGACCGAGATCCGACGGCCGCACGCAAAGACATCTTACCTGCTTCCGATCCGACGACGCATCAGCCCGGCCGGGCTAAGGTCCCGTAGCTTCTCCGCGACACGCTGCAGTTTGGCAGATCCGGGACAGGAGTATCACTCAGTGGCCTGACCAAGGGACTTCATTCGTGTCTCGCGCGCCGGCTATCCCACGAAATCAGAAGTAACTACCCGGCTGGGTACCGACCATGCTGGGACCTTCTTGTATGCTCACCGGTATTCAGCCAACTACTGATCCAACTACCTCTTACGCATGCACTACATCGTTACTTGAGGGTTACCTGTACTAACGGTAATTTGAGGCGATTGACTACCGTAACTTTTCTAGCTCTCCCGATATCCCTATCCTTGCATGAAATATTGATGTTATCGAAGCCGTTAAGTCGTTGAACGGTAGTAAGAAGGCGAATATGAACGCTCGACGTTCCTCACCGGCAGGATGGGAGATGAAAAGACCGAGGTCGCAAACCGGGTTTTCTTTAGTTGAACTCCTCATCGTCACCATCGTGATGACGACCATGGTGGGGATTGCCTCGATGCTCCTGCAACCTATTCTGCAACAGGCGCGTGTGACCAATGCCTATAACACAACACTAATGGCCATGCGCATCGCTCGCGAGACGGCCATCGCGCAGCGCGGGGCGTACGTGGTTACCTTTACCGCAGGCGCGGGCCCAAACAGCATTTCTGTGGCTCCCGCACCGCAGTGGGCCAACGCACCGGCTGATGGAGCATATACGGCTACCTACACCTTACCGTCGGACGTGGTCTTCACCGTAAATGCAGGTGTTCCCACCTCCAACGTAGCGCCCAACTGCACTCCAGACTGTTTTGGTACTGCCGGCCGTGCGGTTGATTTTGACCAAAACGTCAACGGCGCCATTCCCAACCAGATTTATTTCTGCCCTGACGGCTCGGCACAGGATATTGCCACGGGAGTGTTGTGCAGCTCGAATTTGAATAACGGAGTCGTCTACATCGCCAGAGCAGGGGATCTCTACAGCTCGCGGGCAATCACCTTGTGGGGCTCCACGGGTCGATTGCGGGGTTGGCGTTTACTAGCGAGCGGGACCTGCGGCACGAACTGCTGGAGTCAGCAATGATGAGCATGAGCAAACAAGCGACTGGCACTCGCCTTATGCGCACGCAGCGAGGCTTCACACTCCTCGAGGTCATGATTTCGATCGTGGTGCTTACGATTGGGCTCATCAGCCTTTGCGGTCTGTTTGGCTTGGCGGTGTCGGCCACCCAAACCGCGCAGCAGGACATGATTGCCAAGCAACTTGCCAATGAAGCGGTGGAGAGTCTCTTCACCGCTCGCAACAGCTCCCAACTGCTATGGTCATCGATCCAGAACGTTTCGAATGGGGGTATCTTCCTCGATGGTTTTCAGAACATCAATCTGGCCGGTGGTGACGGCATCATCGGTACCGCCGACGACTCGGCTGCGGGCCCACAAATGCTGAATGAGCCGGGGCCGGATGGCATCATGAACACGGCTGACGATATTCATTTGAGTCTCGCCAATTACCAAAGGCAGATTCAAATCAACCCGTTGTTCAATGCCGATGGTTCGCTGAACGCTAGTCTAAGACAGCTGGTAATCACCGTACAGTACAACACTCCGCAAGGGACCACCCCCAAGACTTACACGGTTGCCAGCTACATTTCCGAGTATCACTGACGAGGCCTTATGAGCAAGCACAAGTCCAAGGCGTGCGGCTTTACACTGGCGGAGCTGCTGGTGTCGATGACTATTGGGCTGATTGTCCTGGGAGCGGCGGCGAATCTGTACAGCCCGGCCGTTCAGGCGACATGGGTGGCGTCGCAACGGTCAGAAATGCAGCAGGATTTTCGCGCTGCTTCCGACCTGCTACAGAAGGACATCAGCCTAGCAGGTGCTGGTTTGCCCGATGTAGGCATTCCCTTGCCCACGGGTGGAACCGCGCCAGTTTACGGTTGCGACCAGACGGGCAAGTGTTACATCAATAACGCGGCTGCTGCCTATCCGCCAGATCCCAGCACCGGCCAGCCTGCTCCGCTCTATGGTTTGGTCCCTGGCTATCGCTTTGGTCCGATCATCAATGGCCTGCAAACCGACGTCATCACACTCGCTTATGTCGATACCGCGCTCCTTTTGAACTGCTACAACGTCGTTATTACCAGTCCGACGACGGCGCAATTTTCTCTACCCAATCCTCTGCCTGGAACCTGTGTGCTACCTCCGGGATTGAATGCACCACAGGCGCTCAATGATCCGGCGGTTGGATTGACCCCCGGCGATGTCATTTGGTTTCAAGTATCGCAAGGCCTGGGCGCGCAGAACGCCAAATCAGGGATGGCGCTCGCTGAAGTCACCGCCCCGGTGGCTGCTGCTGGCAACAACACCTACAACGTTACTTTTGGGGCCGGGGACACTCTTAAGCTGAATCAAATCGGCGCCACCGGCGGGACACTTACCCAGATCAATGGGTTCTCCGCTAACCAGGGAAATGGTGCATACCGAATGCTCATCATTAGCTACTTTGTAGACAATACCGGTATCGCCCCGCGCTTTGAACGCATGATCGATGGGCACACGCCAATTCCGGTGGCGGAGAACGTGATGCTGCTGAATTTCAGTTACGACCTCTATAACAACGGCGCCTTGTTCACGAACCAGCCGGATGGAGGGCAAGCACAAGGGCTTACTCCCAAGCAGCTCACCAAGGTGAATATCGTGAACCTGGCGATGCGGAGCACGCAGGCCGGAACGTCCGGGTATCAAGGTCTTGATCTGCAGACATCCATTAGTTTGCGCAATCTGACGTTCAACAACAATTATCCATTGGGACCGTAATGCGGGGGGAAGCACAAAGCAAGTTTTCCGAGTAGGGGGAATGCACATGAAAAGCAGGAAACATGAAACGCGGGGATTTACCCTGATCACCGCTCTTCTGCTCTTGGCAGTAATGTCGGCCATTTCGATTGGCCTGCTGATGATGGTGAACACCGAGCAGAAGGTCGGCGGGGGCGATGCTCAGAACAATCTCGCGTTTCATAACGCTGAAGGTGCGGCGGAGAAAATGTCCTCCGACCTGGAGAACACGTTCAGGAACGCGCAAGCACCGTTGCCGAGTGACATCTGCGCGGTCAGCAATTTTCCCCCCAACGGGCCGGCCGGCGTCACCTACACCACCTATACTGTCGCCCCGCTCGACGCCAACGGTCAGCCCTATTGTCAAGGAAACGCGCTTCGCGCATCGGCTTGGGGTCAAATCGCCAGCGGGCCAAATACAGGTCTCTACGCGCAATTGGTGCCGATTAGCATGCAAACCACGGTGACCCAGTCTGGAGGGCAGCAAGTTAGCATGATGCGCCAGGCGCAAGTCGCACTGATCCCGGTCTTCCAGTTCGGCGTGTTCTCCGACAGCGATCTCGGCTTCTATAGCAGCCCCAATCTAGATTTTGCCGGACGGGTTCACACCAACGGTGACCTCTATTTGGGGGTGGCGAACTGCTGCACAGTTACTTTCCACGATAAACTGACCGCCTACGGAAACGTGGTGCGTACCGTTCTACCCAACGGTTTGGCAGCGGCGGCAAACAACGACAACGGCCAAGTCCTCATCCCCAAGGCAACCCAAGGCTGTGATCTGCCTGCGCGTCCATCGTGCCGAGCCATCGCTCAGAACGAGGGAAGCGTAGTGGGAGCCGGCGGCAAGCCACCGCAGTCCGCACAGAATAACAGTTGGCAAAATATCTCTCTGGGCGTCAGCTATTACAACGGCATGATCAAGGATGCCAACTACGGCAATCCGGGTGGCACGGGAGCGGTGAATCTCTCCTTGCCCTTTGTTACTGGAACCAACTTCGCCTACCAAATCATTCGTCGTCCCCCGGCAGGGGAATCACCAAACTCGCCGCTCGGGCAATCACGGTTATATAACCAGGCTCAGGTCCGGGTCCTGCTTTCTGATGATCCGACGGAGATGCTGAGCAATCCCAACAACACCGATGGACAGACCATCCGGCTAGCCAATATTGGTCCCTATGCTTACGGCGTGCAAACCTCAATCCCCGCGGGATTGCCAGGCTTAGGGACGGGTGGAAAGTATGTCACCTACTTTGCGACTGCCAGCACGGCGATGCCGGACGCGACGCAATTTGCTACCGCGGGCTACGCTTGCGGTGGAGTACCTAACAACCCGGGAGCCATCCTGCCTACCGGGGGTGGAGGTCTGGACTGGCCGTTTGCCCCAATCGCCTCGACCGTCCCGAACACCCTTCCCGGAAATGCTCCCATCATCACCAATAACCCGACTTTGGGGTTGACGGTCGCTCCCCCCCAGGCGGGGACGGGACCTGCCGCCACCCAGTGCACCAATGGCAACCCACCGGTTTGTCCCGCGAATGATCCGCGCCCCAATATGATCCCTTGGACCAATGTTCCATTTCCCATTAATGAGGCAAACCCGGCGGCCAGTCCGGCACAAACCACATGGAACCTACTGGATGGTTTTCTGCGCGTCGAAGCCCTCGAGAACGGAAACTGGGTGGGAGTCACGACGGAATGGCTGGGCTTAGGATTTGCGCGCGGGGTGGAGGCTCCAACCGTTCCGGGAGGCGGCGGTGCAGGCAGCAACCCTGTCAACCCTGACGCTATTCTTATTCTGCAGAAGGTCGCCGACCGCAACGGCAACGATGCTATCGATGCAGCGCGTTCCCCATTCTACACCGGCAACCGCAGCCCTTACACCTGCTTTGTGGGAAAGCCGCCGGAACTGCTGGTTGACTCGCAGACCACGTCGCCCTATTTTGGCGACTCTTATTGGGGAGGGGTCACCGCACCCTACAACGTGCAGAGCAATACCCAGTTCAATTGGTATCCGATCAACTTCTACGACGCCCGCGAGGGCGAACCGCGCGATACCAACTTCGGCAACAACTCTTGCACTCCGAACGGCGTCATGAATGCCGTCGAAGTCGATGTCGGCAACCTGAAGCGTTGGTTGCTGGGCACAACCGGACAGACCGGTACCCTGGTGAACTTCACCAATCAGAATGGTTACGTCGTCTATTTCTCCGATCGCCGGGGGATGCTGCCGAATCCCAACGCCGGCAATGTCAAGACAGGTGACTCAGGTCTGGAGGATTCGATCAACGCAGCCAGTGCGCCGGGTACGCCCGATGGAGCGCTCGAGCCTATTAACAATGGCAAGCCTTTTTCGCCAGAAGACGTCAACCAGAACAAAGTCTTGGATAATTTCGGATCGATCAACGAGGGACTTGGTTTCGGTTACCTCGCTGCACCGCTCTACCAGGTGAATAATAGTGTGAATCGGGGAGTGCTGAGGAACGGGACACCGGATCCATACTTGACCGTAGTCGGCCGCATGCAGCAGTGCAGCCTGGCTTCCAAAAACTGGGTCAGCAGCGCTCGTCACGTGCTCAAGCTGGTGGATGGTTCCTTGGGGAACGTTCCTCTTCGTCCCGATAACAACCAGGGCGGGTTCACGGTTGGATCGGAAAACCCGGTTTACATTCAGGGCGACTACAATTCCAATGCCAACGATCCCATTTGGAATGGCGGCGCTGACGCCAATGGCACAGCTCATGCTGGGGTGCTTGCCGACGCCGTAACCGTGCTCTCGAACAACTGGGCGGACGTCAATAGCTTGTGGAGTACTCCGACCCAGGCGCAAGGCAATCGGCCGGCTGCCACTACGTATTATCGCGCGGCCATTGCAGCCGGTAAGAACATGAGTTTTCCTTTCCCCAATTGGGAGAACGCCAACGACTACGCCTTCGGTACCGATGGAGGCGTTCACAATTTCATTCGTTTCCTCGAGGACTGGCAGACGACGGGCTCAACTCTGAATTATGAGGGTTCTCTCGTCAGCCTCTTTTATTCGACTTACAACACCGGAGCTTTTAAGTGCTGTACATATTCGGTGTACCAGCCGCCCACCCGTAACTATGTTTTCGACCCGGACTTTACCACCCCACAAGGTTTGCCGCCGGGTACGCCATTGTTCCGGGACGTGGATATTTTGAGCTATCGCCAAACTCTGACCTCACGCACTTACTAGCCATACCCATATTGCCGCCCGTTCCCATTTCGCTCTGGGAACGGGCTCCTTTTACATCTGTCGCTAAACGATCCGCGATAAGCGCGGTTTTTGCCCGCCGCGAAAACCAGTCGCAACCGCGCGTATTGAAGAGTCCTCCGGCGGGCAGCAGCATTAAGCGAAGCTGGGGGGCAGCAAGCTGCACGGCTCAGGCCTTGGGAGCGCCACAGGCCAGCGCTCTCAACTTCCTAAAATCTTCGTACTCCTCGGAAAACTTTGCCAAGAGAAACAATTGGTTCGAGAGCGGTCCAAGAAAAGACGACGGCTGACACGGGTGAATGAGCACGATCGCACCACATCACGGTGGGGAGCTTGGACTAAGGATCGGTCGATAGGTCGCTCGCTGCCGGTGGGCGCTCGGGCCGTTCTATAGTTCACGCGAGAAAACCTGGCCAGCAGGGAAGACTGAAAGAAGCATCTAGTCTTAGGCCACCCGAGAAAACCGACGGCCAACAAACAAATTGACCGCTCGCAAGCCTGGCAAGCCGAGTGTTTGAACGTAGTGTGACAGTCATCCTCCTGAATGTCTAAGCCAGGGCAGCGAGATGAAGTTGGCCGCGCAATCGCCGAGGGGTGAACCTGAAAGCTGCGGCGACACTCACCTTAGATTTTTCGGCGAAAAAGGGCAGCGATCGCTCTCCCATAATCTCAAGTCGCTTGTTCCTCTTTTCCGATCACTGCAACCGGTTCCCGTCCGGCATGGGCCCACGCGGGATCATGGCATCGTCCTCGCCCAAACCACCGGCTCTGCAGTAAGGAGTTAGATGGGTCGCTCTGCGGGCTGAAGGCTGAAGTACACAGGGCTAAGTCTCAGGCGACGCCGCGGCGGTCCTGGTCGACCTCCTCGGCTTTGGTTTGACAATCGATGCAGAGGTGAGTCCAGGGAACGGCCTGCAGGCGCTTAATTCCGATCTCGCGCCCGCAACTGAGGCATTGACCGTACGTGCCATCATCCATACGCCCGAGCGCCCCATTGACCATTTGCACCAGCTGGGTCTCGTTCTCGCTCTGGCTAAAGTTGAGCTCGCGGGTGTAGGTAGTCACGGCACGGTCCAGGATATCCGCCGCCGCGACATCGGAGCCGGCTTCACGTCCGTCCTCTGCCTTGCGGGTGGCTTCACGGCTAAATTGGGCGCGCGCCTCCAGCAGTTTGTGGCGCAGTGACTCGAGGGTGGTTGAATCCATTCAGCGCTCCCCGAATGAGCCTTTGACGTTAGCTGGGGAGTGGGTATTGCCCGCATCGGAAAGCCTTTTACGAGCTTTGTTCCGCTTTCTTCTGCTTGCACTTCGACATGATAGCCGTACGTAGGCGAGTGCGCAGATCGTCGGGCAGTTCGTAGAGCTGAGAGTCGCGGTAGATCTCGATGGTTTTCTTGGTAGTGTCGCACACCACGTAACAGTTATGGCACCAAGCAAGGTGATCTTCCAGCTCGGCCTTGGTGCGGGCGTCCAGCACGCCGTCTAAGTAGTTGGTCAGCTCTTGCAGGAATTCAGAGCATTTCACTGGTTGTGGTCTCCACCGATCCGGTCTCCACCGTTTTTGCGTTTTTGAAAGAAACGGCTAAGCCTCTCGCGCAACTGCAAGCGCGCCCGCAGCAATCGCGACTTCACCGCGGGAATGCTGAGCCCTAGAGCGTCGGCGGTTTCCTCCGTTGACAATCCTTCTACATCCCGCAGCACAAATACGGTGCGGAAGCTCGGCGGCAACCCCTGAATCGTACGGCTAAGAATATCGTGCAGCTCCGATTGCGTGTAGAGCTGTTCCGGATTTGGCGCCCAATCGGCAACTTCACGAGGCACCGAATCGTCCTCAGTCTTGACGTCCTCGTCGAGCGAAACCATCCGCTCGGGCCGCCGGCGCCGCAACTTCATCAGCGCCTCATTGACGACGATCCGCACCAGCCAGGTGTAAAACTTTGATTGCCCCTGGAATTGCGCCAGGTTACCGTAAGCTTTCAGGAACGCGTCCTGCACCACATCTTCCGCATCCTCGCGGTTTTGGGTGATATGCTGCGCAATGCGGAACACGTTCCGGTCATATCGCCGGACCAGATCTTCAAAGGCCCCGACGTTACCCGCCTTGGCTGCTTGAACCAGCGCCAGCTCATCGCTGACCGGTTCACTCACTTTTGGTTGGATGGTCCCCATTCTTCCGCCGATTCAACAATTTTGGGCAGTATCGGGTCGAAATGCGGAGACATTGTAGCACCCGAACCAGCCCTCCTGCTTGGACGCAGCAGGAGGAGAGACGTTTGGCCAGAATTTCACGACTCAGGCCTATGCTCCTGGCGGAAGTAACCGAGGTAACATGAGGAAAGCGGAAAGCCCTCCTATAATGACCAAGTTAAACAGACCGGTGGAGATGCCGGACCGACAAGGTATTCTTCCCAACCATGCTGGGCAAAGGTCAAATGGATAAAGCTCAAATGGATAAAGTCGTCCAAAAACTTGTCTCCCGGGTGCTCGAGCGCCATATGGAGAATCTGCGCGAAGAGCTCACGCGTAGCGTGCTTGAAGAACTGGACCGAGAGCGGGATAAGGCAGGGAAGCCAGGTTCGGCAGCAACGGATGGACTGTTCAAAGCAGTCAGCGCTATTCATGCTGTAACCGCCCAGCGCGACGTGCTGCGCGCGCTCATCGACAGCACCGCACCCTATAGTGGACGAACCGCTCTATTTGTGATCAAGGGCGGAACAGCGACGGGCTGGCATGGACACGGGGTATCGGATTCGATAAAAGACTTTTCGCTCGATTTGACCGCTCTAGCTCTGGTGCGGGTTCTGAATTCGCGTCAAACGTTTGCCGGCAGTAGTTCAGAAATGGACGGAAAATTTATATCCCAGTTTGGAGGACCCGCTGACCCCGCGTGCGTCATTGTTCCCCTGATTCTAAAAGAGAAAGTGGCGGCAATCATTTACGCCGACTCGGGCCACGAGCAGCGCGGTGCGTTAGATCGCTCGGCGCTCGAGTTGCTCGTCCTTGTAACCGCAACCTGGCTGGAGGTAACCGCCGGGCGAAAGCCTGCCGGCCGGGAAGCGGGCCATGAATCGGACGTCCCCATAGCAAGGGGGGCGGCGGCGCAGGCAGGGGGTTCGTTTTCCGACCCCTTTGCGGCGCATGCTCCGGCATTTTCCCACGCTACGGCGGTGACAGCGGACGTCGAACGAATTGCGGCGGGTGCACGCGCGAACCTGTCCGGCATATCGGAGGAGGATGCCGACGTGCATAGGAAGGCGCAGCGATTTGCGCGCCTGCTGGTGGACGAGATTAAGCTCTACAACCAGGCTAAGCTGCTCGAAGGACGCAAGCATAAGGACTTGTACGACCGCCTTAAGGAAGACATCGAGAAAAGCCGCGCTACGTACCAAAAGCGTTACGGGTCAACGGTGGCCGGTTCGGCCGACTATTTCGGCCAGGAAGTGATCCGCAGTCTAGCCGAAGATGATGTAGTCCTTCTGGGCAGCAATTTTCCGGGTTACACTAAATAGGGTCGTGAATTGCCGTCGTTTACCTCTGGTTTTCATTCTCCTGGGCGGGTTGCTGCTGTTCTCGAAAACCGGCTTGCCTCAGGCATCTTCCGCCCCTGCCAGCGCAACTGAAAGACAGCCCCTCGCAGCGAAAAGCCACGGCAAAGTTTCCGCGCGGCGGAGAGCGTCTCGGGGCACTGGTAAAGCTAGGAAGAAGACGATATCGCCAAGAGTACGGCGTATCCGACAAGCGTTTGTCGCTTCCGCCAGCCTGCGGCCCATGGCGCGTCAACTGCTTGAAAATCGCACTCCCCCCGCCTATGCCGGCGTGGAGTCTTACGCCCGGCATCATGCCCGAGAAGACGCAGGAGCGCTGGCCTGGCTGGTCGCCGGGTACGCCCACATTCTGGACCACGACTACCAAAAGGCAATCGATCCACTGAACCGCGCCCAGGGGCATGCCGGCGATCTGGGGGAGTACGTTTCCTACTATCTGGGCACGGCTTACATGCAAAGCGGCCGAGCGGCGGAAGCAATTCGAACCCTGGGAAATTTTGCGACAAGATATCCCGATTCTCTGCTGGTGCGCGATGCCCACGTTATTTACGCCAATGCGCTAATTGAGAACAGCCGTCCCGAGGAGGCCGTGAGTTTGCTTGCGAAAGATCGCGAGCCGGCACGGGTGGATGTGGAATGGAACCTTGGCCGGGCTTATGAGGCAGCTGGAGATACGGAAAGGGCAGCGGCAGTTTTCCGCAATCTCTATCTTACGATGCCGTCTGCAGGTGAGGCGGAGCTGGCGGCGGCAGAATTGAAGAAGCTGGCGACCATCACTTCAGTTCCACCTTTTAGCGCGGAAGAAAGGAAGAGCCGTGCCGATCTCTTGGCCAAAAGCCGGCACTACGGCGACGCCGCGCGCGAGTACCATGAGCTCGTCAACGATGTAAGTGCTGCCGAGCGGGCGGATGTCATCATGGCAATGGCCAACGCCGAAATGAAAAGTGGGCACGCCAAAGACAGCAAGCATTTGCTCGAATCGCTCGAGACTTTGAACGATGATCAAAGTGCGGAGAGGTTGTATTTGTTGGGGGAGGCGGCTCGGGCTTCTGATGACGACGATGGCTTTTTTCACGTCGTCGGACAGCTGCGCCAGCAATCGCCCGCTAGCCGATGGTTTGAGCAGGCGCTGCTGACGCAAGCCAACCTTTATCTGCTGCGGCGCGATTATGACCAGGCGATCGATTCCTACCGTGAGTTGCAGCAGCGGTTTCCGAACGGCAGCCGTGCGTCGTACGCGCATTGGAAGGCGGCATGGTTAACCTTGCGACAAGGTCGAAAGGACGAAGCAAAGAAGGAGTTCGAGGAGCAAATCGTGCTCTACCCGGACTCGAATGAGGTGCCAGCCGCCGTCTACTGGCGCGGCCGAGTGGCCGAGGACGAGGGGGACACGGCCAAGGCACGCGCTTGCTTTCAAAAGCTCTCGGATCGCTTCCGCAATTACTACTATGCCGAGCTTGCGCGCAGGGAATTGAACAAGTTTCCTCAACTGAATGACGCCCCTTCCTATGCTCTGCTCGATCGCATTCCCGGCATTGATCTGAATCAGAAGATCTTTGACGATGATGCTCCCGCCGACAACCTGCGGGTGCAGAAGGCGAATCTGCTCTCCAACGGAGCGTTGGTGGATCTGGCGGCTCGCGAATTGCAAGCGGCTGCGGATGAGGAGAGAGGCTCTTGGATAACTCCGGAGACGGCGCGCATTTTCGAGGAGAACGAGCTTTACAATCGCGGCATCGAGGTGGTCAAACACGCGGTGCCGAACTATTTTGCCCTCGATCTGCAGGCCCTACCTCGGGCCTATTGGGAGGCGCTATTCCCACGGCCTTACTGGAACGACTTAAAACGATTCTCCACGAAGAACGAACTCGATCCCTATCTGGTTGCATCCTTGATTCGGCAGGAGTCGGAATTTAATCCTGGCGCGATTTCCAACAAGAATGCGGTTGGTCTGATGCAGCTTCTGCCCAGGACCGGGAAACTAGTTGCCAAGGAGGAAAGGATCAGGCATTTCCAGGCCAACCAATTGCTCATGCCATCGGTGAATCTGCAGTTGGGGACCAGATATTTCCGCAGCATGGTCGATAAGTTCGGATCGTTTGAGTATGCCCTTGCGGCTTATAACGCGGGCGATGACCGGGTGAAAGATTGGCTGTCAGCGGGCAATTTCCGGGATGCGCAGGAGTTCGTGGAATCGATTCCCTTCACGGAAACTCGCGAATATGTCGAAGCCATTTTGCGGAACGCCAGCGTCTACCGGCAGCTCTATGGCACGCCGTGAGGGTCAGGAGCCGCGACAAGCGTACGCAAATCAGTGACACGAGAAGTTGCCCGGCAAACGATCCACGACCATCGGAATGCTCGATCGACGATCGATCCGAGAGTTTGTGTCCTTCCGACGCTCGCACCTTAGCGAGCAGCCTGATCACAGCGCGGGGCCGCATGGCCCTCTCCACAAAGTATCCCTTCCACTCAAACGTCGTCCTTTTCCTGCCGGGGGCATTTCCTAAAGACAAGTCGCGATGAACGGGCAAGAGCACGGGGAACTTGCGGCCCGAGCGCGCTTCAGCTCGCCTTTTCCTGTGCTGGCGATTTGGTGAAAAGGATCTCAAAAACCAGCAACCCCGCTCCGATCACAATCGCGCTGTCGGCAACATTGAAGGCCGGCCATTGGTATTGGCCAAGGTAAAAAAGAAGGAAGTCTACGACGTGTCCGCTGACCAGGCGATCCCATAAGTTCCCGATTGCCCCCCCAAGAATCAGGGAAAGACCAAAGCCGGTCGTGGTCATCGAGTGGCTGTTCTTCCACAGCAGTGTGGCCACAATGACCAGGGCAATCAGAGAAAAGAGTACAAGACCGGCAATTTTCCACTCCGAGGGTGAATCTGCAAAGAGGCCGAAAGCAGCTCCACGGTTTTCAATATGCGTCAGGCGAAAAAAACCCGGAATCAAACTGATGCTGTCGTGCAAGGACAGGTTTTTTTCAATGCCAAGCTTCGACAAACGGTCGAGCAGGACGACGACAAGAGCAATCAGGAAGTGGTAGCGCCGCATTGCGTGGGGGTAAGGCATCGGTACTTCGTCGTTCCCTCGTTAGTTCTGATGGTTGGCAATCGCCAACCCACTCCTCACTGCAGCATGAGGGAGACCGCTTTGATCAGAGTAAACCAGCCAGGTCTGGCCATTGCTGACACACAATGGGACGACACTAATTTAGATTAACCTCCGGCGATACTGGTTTCCATTTCATCGAGCACGGCGCTGCATCGCTCGCACACCATCGGGTATTGTGGGTCCTCACCCACATGAATCGAGTAATTCCAGCAGCGGGAACATTTCTGCCCTTCAGCTTTGCTGACGTCAATCGCCATGGTTCGGTCGCCATCGCCTGCAGAGATGGCCTCCAACGCCACGGAGGAAACAATGAAGATGTAGCGCAGCTCGTCTTTATAGCGTGCCAGAATTGAATAGATGGGCTCGGCGGCGGCAACTTTCACCTGTGCCTCTAAACTGCCTCCAATAAGCTTGCGATTGCGGGCTTCCTCCAGCCTCTTTAGCACCTCATCGCGCACGGCGCGCAGCGTCATCCAGTCTTCTTTTTGCTTGCGGTCCTCGATCGCGGCATTACCCAGAATGTTCCCGGCAGATGGGAAGGCGGTCAGGTGAACACTAGCGGCACGGTTCTTCATTAGGGGAAGCGATTGCCACACCTCTTCACAGGTAAAACTGCTGATGGGAGCCAACAGACCCACCAGGGTCTCCCCAATGACCCAGATTGCCGTCTGAGCCGAACGCCGGAGCTCGGAACTCGGAGCAGCCGTGTACAAGCGATCCTTTAGCACATCAAAATAGAACGCGCTCAGGTCGACAACGCAGAACTGGTTGATGCGTTGGTAGATTTTGTGGAACGTGAACTCCTCGTACCAGCGCTGGACCTGCTGATTGAGCTCGGCGGTTTCGCGGAGCATAAACTGGTCAATCGAGCTCAGCTGGCCGAAGCAGACTCGGTCGCGCTCGGGATCAAAGCCGTTAAGGTTTCCCAGAATGAAGCGGAAAGTGTTGCGAATCTTGCGGTAGTTCTCCGCCACCCGCTGCATAATGCCTTCCGAGCCCACCACATCGTCGCGGAAGTCTACGGAAGCAACCCACCAGCGAACGATTTCCGCACCCAAACGGGCTGCAATATCGACCGGGTCAACGTCATTGCCGCGCGATTTGGACATAGCATGGCCCTGCTCATCGAGAGTCCAGCCCGGCGTGACCACCAGACGATACGGCGGGATTCCTTTCCAGCCCATGGAACAAAGTAGAGAAGAGTGAAACCAGCCGCGGTATTGGTCGGCGCCTTCGAGGTACATATCGGCGGGCCAGGGCAGATCGGGCTCACGACCTAGGACGGCGGCGTGGCTGGAGCCTGATTCAAACCACACGTCGATAATATCGGTCTCCTTTTCAAATTGGCTGCCCGAACAATCGCCACACGTCGTGCCTGCAGGAATTAACTCGTCGGCAGCCGGCGTATACCAAGCATCGGCGCCAAACCTCGCAAAGAACCGAACTACGGCATTGTTGATCTTGGGATCATTCAGCGGCTTGCCGCAGTTGCTGCACAAGAACACGGCGATCGGCACTCCCCAGACCCTCTGGCGGGAGATACACCAGTCGGGCCGGGTGGCGATCATGTTGGAGATTCGGTCTTCTCCCCAGGCCGGATCCCATTGCACGTGTCTAATCTCTTCCAGGGTGCGGCTGCGAAGCGTGCCGCCTTTCATCGGACTTTCCATGGCAATGAACCACTGCTCGGTGGCGCGAAAGATCACGGGGTTATGGCAACGCCAGCAGTGAGGGTACGAGTGCTCCAGGGTTTCCTGATGCAGGAGTGCGCCCCGACCTGTCAGCAATTCAACAATGGGTTGATTCGCTTCAAACACGCGCTTGCCTTCGTACTCGGGCAAGCCATGGTGGAGGACGCCAGAAGAGTCGACATCGCAGGTTGAATCGAGCTTATATTTCTGACCGGTTTGAAAATCCTCGGCACCATGCGCTGGCGCCGTGTGCACCACGCCGGTGCCCGTGTCCATGGTGACGTACTCGGCTATGACGCCCAGAATCTTGCGGCGTTCCCATGGCAAAAAGGGATGGTAGAACCAGGTGTGCTCCATGGTCTTGCCCGGGAAATGGGCGATCGGCCTGGCCTCGGGAAAGCCGCACTTCTCCTGTGTCGTTTTGGCCAGCCGTTCGGCAACGATGAAGATGTCCGTCTCGGCTTCGAGGGCCACATATGCTTCTTCTGGATGGAACGCCACCGCCATCGAGGCGGGCAGCGTCCAGGGCGTCGTGGTCCAGATGATGGTGGAGATCGGTTTCGAGCCGTAGATGCGGCGCTCGCTCAAAGCAGGATCGATCGTCCGCGGATCGGACTCGAGCCGGTACTTGACCCAAACCGTAGGGCTATGATGGGTTTCGTATTCAACCTCAGCTTCGGCCAGGGCAGTTTCATCGTGGATACACCAATAGGTGGAGCGTAGGCCGTTGTAGACAAAACCATTCTCGAAAAATGTAAACAAAATCTCCAGGATGACCGACTCATACTCTGGGGTCATGGTCGAGTAGGGGCGGTCCCAGCGACCGAAAACACCGATGCGCTTGAACTGTGAACGCTGCAGGTCGAGATACTTTTCGGCGTACCTGCGGCACTCCAGGCGAACCTCGGTGGGCCTCATCTGGAGTTTTCTGCCACCGAGCATCTTATCGACTTTGATCTCGATGGGTAATCCGTGACAATCCCAGCCAGGCACGTAGGGCGCATCAAACCCGGCCATGGTTTTGGATTTGACGACAAAATCTTTCAAGCATTTGTTCATGGCCGTTCCCAGGTGAATGGGGCCATTGGCATAAGGCGGGCCATCATGTAGGACGTATGTCTGTGCGCCCCTGCGCGCTTCCCGAATCTGCTCATAGATCCCGATCTGCTCCCAGTGGGCCAAAATCTTGGGCTCGTTTTGAGGCAAGTTGGCCTTCATGGGAAAGTTAGTTTTGGGCAAGTTAAGGGTAGACTTCGGATCGAGCGGCACCGCGCTAGTATTCTCCCAAACTATTGATTTTCTTCTCATTATAGGGGGCCAAGAAACGAACGTCCATTGCACTTTGGTGAGGGCGTTTACCTGCGAGCGGCTCAGGAAAAGTACTCGGGAATGCGGAAAAAAGCGTGTACAATTTCCATCAAAGCTGCGGGTTGCTGCATCTAAGCTTAACGAACCGCAGCACCGGAGATCCGCCGCCTGCCGCGCCTGGTAGCAGCGTACCGGAAACAAGGGGATACACTTAGTTACCGAATTTTCAGAAGCAACTTGCGTAATGCGGTGTTCATCCCTTAACGTGCACGGCGTCGTCCGAACGTCTGCCAAGGAAGAAAGAGTCGGGTCGAATTTATGGCAACTCAGTTGATCAATCCACCGTCCGAACGCCAGCCCGAAATCAATCTGCTGCTGCCCAAGGATGCCTTTGATCAGCCGCTTTGGAAATCGCTGCTGCACGGCATCGATGAGTTTCTTTTTCCCAAAAAGCTCCCTCCTTTGCAGTTGACGTCCAAGCCTGAGCCGGTCAGGGATATCTGGGGTTTTTACAATTATTCCAAACGTGGGGCGCTCGGCTCGACCTTTGTTCACATCGTGGCTGTGGGTTTGCTGGTGGGACTCACGATCGTGACACGCCGTGTCGTGCAGCAGGTCGAGAAACACGAGACCGTGACATTGATTGCGCCCTCCGAAGACATTCCAACCTTACAGCCGGCCAAGACGCAGTCAGGGGGCGGTGGCGGAGGTGGGGACCGCGACATTTTGAAGGCCCCCAAAGGACGGTTGCCAAAGCAAGATATGCAGCCGATCACGCCCCCGGCGATGGTCGTGAGAAACGAGCATCCCAAGCTCGTGGCGGAGCCGGCGGTAGCCGTTCCGCCACAGGTCCACATCGCGACCAATAACATGCCGAATTTGGGAGATCCTACCTCCCACATTCCCGCCGGACCCCCTTCGAATGGCACCGGCTTTGGCGGTGGTATTGGTTCTGGTTCGGGGGGTGGCGTAGGCGTAGGCGAAGGACCTGGAGTAGGAGCCGGTCGCGGTGGTGGTACCGGGGGTGGCGTGTTCCGGGTTGGCGGTGGCGTGTCGGCACCGCGGGCCATCTACTCGCCTGACCCTGAATATTCCGAAGAAGCTCGCAAGGCGAAGTATCAGGGCACTTGCGTGCTATGGCTCATCGTTGGACCGGACGGACGCCCCCGCGATATCAAGATCGCCCGCAGTCTAGGCCTTGGCTTAGACGAGAAGGCGATTGAGGCGGTGAAGCAGTGGAAATTTGAACCCGCTATGAAGGATGGAAAGCCCGTGGCGGTGCAGATCAATGTTGAGGTGGATTTCCGACTCTATTGACACAATAGAAACAAAGAAGAAATTGGATGGACCTCGGACCAAAGCCGCCCCGCAATGGGCGGTCTTTTTTGTAGCACACGCGAGCCGTGGCCGGCATCTGTTGGTTCTGCACGCCTCGGTTATTCCTTCAGATCAACGTGCTCGACATGATCAATCCTATGGCAAAGGAACATTGCGCCCAGACGGCGAAATTTCTCGACCGAATCGGTGGCGAAGAAATTGAGGCGAGGAATTGAGCGGCGTTCAGCCTCCGACAAACGAGGCAGAGGATCGAGCTTCAGCTTCTTGCGGACAGCAGTGGCGGCCGATTCCGCGGAGTCGACGAGGGTTACATCTCGGGGCGCAATGCGGCGGAGAAGCGGTTTTAACAGTGGATAATGCGTACAGCCGAGCAGAAGTACATCGGCCTCGTTTCGCTCGCCAAAAGCCTGGTCCACATAGATCTGCGCGACTTGTTCGGTAATCGGGTGATCGACCCACCCCTCTTCAACGAGTGGAACCAACAGAGGGCAGGCTTTCTCGCGCGCTTCGATCCCCCTCGCCGCGAGTGCCTTCTGGTAGGCATGGCTGCTGACGGTGGCTTCGGTTGCCAGGACAACCACCTTGCGGGATCGGCTGGCCGCCGCCGCACATTCTGCCCCGGGTTCGATGACGCCAACAACCGGCACGTGCGCGGCGGCAGAAATTTGACCAAGCGCCAAAGCTGTGGCCGTGTTGCAGGCGATGACCAGCAGTTGTGCTCCGCGGTCTTCCAGGTATTGGCAGGCGCCGAGCGCAAAACGGGAGACGGTTTCGGTTGACTTCGATCCGTAAGGCAGGCGCGCCGTATCCCCGAAGTAAAGGTAGTCAGCGTCTAGGCTGTGCCCAATGAGTTCCTTCAGCACGGTCAGGCCGCCGAAACCGGAATCGAATACGCCGATCGCAGGTCGCCGCATCGCCATTGAAATCCATAATAGCTGCTGTCCGGCGTCCATAATGAGCCCAAGCGAGTATTAGCTTTCGATCGGGAGGGCTTCACCCCATCCCCTAACCGGCAATCCGGAGCTGCTGCTGGCCATCCGGCAAGTTCGTTCACGGTAAATTTATCTGTTTGTAACAGTCCTTTAATGGGTGGCGGCTACAACTCGGGACAGACTTCGAGAGGAGACTTGTTTGATTCGACGCCTGGTATTTCTCTCGCTTGCACTAGCAATTTCGGTGGTAGGCCAGACAGCATTGAATGGAGCGGGCGCGACCTTCCCCAATCCTATGTACTCGAAATGGTTCAGCGATTATCACAAGCTTCATCCGGAGGTACAGATCAACTATCAAGCGATCGGCAGCGGCGGAGGCATCCGGCAGGTCTTAGCGGGGACGGTGGACTTCGGCGCCAGTGACAGCCCGATGACGGACGAGCAGCTCGCTCAGGCAAAAGTTAAGATCCTGCATGTTCCGACCGTCTTAGGAGCGGTTGTTCCCGCCTATAACGTCCCCGGAGTGTCAGAAGAGGTGAAGTTCTCACCCGAGGTAATCGCCGATATCTGCCTGGGCAAGATTTCCAACTGGAATGACAGATCGATTGCCAAGGACAATCCCAACCTCACCTTGCCCGACAGACCTATTATCGTTGTGCATCGCTCCGATGGCAGCGGTACCAACTACATTTTTACCGACTACCTGTCCAAAGTGAGCTCGGAATGGAAGAGCCGTGTGGGCAAGGGCACGTCGGTGAAATGGCCCATGGGATTAGGCGCCAAGGGCAATGAAGGCGTGGCCGGCATGATCCGGCAGATGCAAGGCGCTTTCGGCTATGTAGAACTCATCTACGCCGTGCAAAACAGGATTCCGTATGGAATGGTAAGAAATGCCGCTGGGAATTGGCTGAAGGGAAGCCTCGAAGGCGCCACCGCTGCGGCAGCCTCGGCGAAAAACATGCCAGCGGATTTTCGCGTCTCGATTACCAATGCCGGTGGAACAGATGCTTACCCGATTTCTAGCTTCACCTGGTTACTGATTCCGACAGAGTCGAAAGACAAGACGAAAGGCAAGATCTTGCTGGATTTCCTTACCTGGATGCTGGATGAAGGTGAAAAGGAGACAAGCCAATTGGATTATGCGCCCCTGCCACAGAGTGTAGCTCTCAAGGTCAGGCAAGCCCTCAAGCAGCTGCGCTGACGTCGCTAAAGTTTATGCAAACGATGATGTAGTGATAGAAGGATCATCACGCATTTCTTTGAAGTGGCGGACTTAACCTCCACCGGCACTTGTCGGAAGCGCTCCCTGAACGCCTGTTCTATACTTGAGCGCGAGCTGACTATGGTGGCGCGCATCTCTCTGGATCGCCCGGAATACTTTATCAATCGCGAATCTTCTTGGCTCGAATTCAACCGGCGTGTGCTCGAAGAGGCCCAGGATCGGAACAATCCTCTCCTCGAACGCCTCAAATTTCTGTCGATTACCGCTAGCAACCTCGATGAATTCTTTGAGGTTCGGCTGGCGGGCTTGTTGCAACAGATCGAGGACGGCTACAACGAGGCTGGTCCGGACGGGCTTACGCTGACCGAAGAGCGCGACGTAATCGCCCGCTTCACACACGAACTGGTCGGTGACCAGTATCGCTGCTGGAATGAGCAATTGCGGCCGGAGATGTCCGAACGGGGGATCCGAGTACTCTCACTGGCGGAACTCGACTCGCGGGGTCGCTCGTTCATCGAAGAGTACTGTGAGAAGGAGCTTGATCCGCTTCTGACCCCGATCACCGTCGATCCGGCGCATCCATTTCCGCGCGTCATCAACAAGGCCCTGTGCCTGGCCTTTCTGCTGCGCCGCAGACGGCGCGCTTCGATGACCTACACCGGGGTGGTCACAGTGCCGCGGGCGCTGCCTCGGCTCGTACGTCTGCCGTCAGAGGGTACCGACGATTTTATTTTCCTTGCCGACTTGGTCGCCTTTCATGCGGCCCGCATGTACAAGGGCTATGATATTGTTTCGGCCGCCGCCTTCCGAGTAACGCGCAACAGCAATCTTTATCTTCAGGAAGAAGAATCGCGAAATCTGCTCGAGTCTGTGCGCACCGAACTGCATAACCGCCGCAAGGGCGATGCGGTGCGAATGGAAATTGAGTCCGATGCAGATCCTGAAATTATCGAGCGGCTGAGAACCAACTTTGCACTGGAATCGTGGCAGGTATTCCCCACGCAAGGACCGGTAAACTTGTCACGCCTGTTTAACATCTATGAGCAAGTCGGGCACGCGGAGTTGAAGTACAAAAGCTTCGTGCCCCGCGAGCTCCGGCTCACCGCAAAGTCGCAGGACTTGTTTGAGGAGCTGCGGCGGCACGACATTCTGTTGCATCATCCCTTTGATTCCTACGATGCGGTGGTCTCGTTCATTGAAAGCGCGGCCGCAGATCCGCGTGTGCTTTCAATGAAACAAACGTTATATCGCACCAGTGAACACTCGCTTATTGTGCCGGCACTAATATCGGCGGCGGAAAGAAAAGAGGTAACTGCGGTCGTCGAACTAAAGGCACGCTTTGACGAGGCCTCCAACATCGGCTGGGCGCGCGACCTCGAGGATGCGGGGGTTCAGGTTTTTCATGGATTGGTGGGACTGAAGACGCACTGCAAGCTTTCTTTGCTGGTGCGGCGCGATCCCGACGGCGTGACCCGGCGTTATTGCCACATCGGCACCGGAAACTATAACTCCACCACGGCGCGCATCTACACCGACCTGAGCCTGCTCACGGCCGACCCCGACGTTACCGATGCGGCTCACGACGTATTCAGTTTCCTGACCGCCTACGCTGAACACCCAAACTACGGCCCCTTGCTGGTTTCCCCTGTGGATTTAGCCGAGCAGTGCCTCAGCCTAATTGCCCGAGAAGCCGAGCACGCGCGGCAGGGCCGACCGGGGCGCATCATTGCCAAGATGAATGCCTTGCTCGACCGCAACCTCATCCTGGCGCTCTACCGGGCGTCGCAGGCGGGGGTGGAGATTGATTTGATAGTGCGCGGGATCTGTGCGTTGCGGCCGGGAGTACGAGGAGTGAGTGATCGCATCCGGGTGCGCAGCGTTGTGGGGCGATTCCTCGAGCACAGCCGAATTTTTTATTTCCAGAACGCGGGGGACGAGGAGATCTACACCGGTAGTGCCGACTGGATGCCCCGTAACCTTTATGAACGGGTGGAAGTTCTGACGCCGGTGCAGGACACTTTGCTGCGGGAGCGTATTCGGCGGGAGATTCTGGAAGTCTATCTTGCCGACAATGTCAAGGCGCGGCGATTGCAACCAGATGGTTCCTACGTGGGCGTCGCACAAATGAACGCCGGCCGGCGCAGAGCGAAATTGCGAGGCTTTAACGCGCAGGAGTTTCTGATCGCTCTGGCCGAGGGTAAAGCCAGTCTTGCTGACATTCCGCATGCCGCCGAACCTAGCCCAGGCCGGAGACAGAAACTTCGCCTGTAAAAAGAAAGATGACCAGCCATGATCGTTTATTTTTTGCGTCACGCCAGCGCCGGAGAGCACCTTACGGACCCGCGTAAGGACGAAAAACGCGCGCTCGACAAGAGCGGCATCGAGCAATGCGGATATGTCGGCCGGGCCCTGGCGGCCTTCGACACCCAGGTCGATATGGTTATCACCAGCCCTCTGAAACGCGCTGCACAGACCGCTTCCTTGGTAGCCAATGAGATCGGATACGAAGGCAAGATGCAGATTGAGGACGGCCTGCGGCCCGCAGCGACGATTGCCGATTTTCACAAACTATTGCATAAGTACGATCGCTACGAAGCCGTTATGGTGGTCGGTCACAATCCCAATCTCAGCGAATTTCTTAGTCGCACGATCTCCGGGGATGCCGGCAAGGGCGCAGTCAATTTGAAGAAGGGCGCAGTGGCACGTGTCGAAGTCAGCCGCCAACGGGGTGTACTGGAGTGGTGCATAACCCCAAAGTTCGTGCGCATCATTTACGCAAGCCTGCGCAAAGCCTGAATCGAAAACTTGCGCCTAGCGATGCAGCCCATGGGGGAGTGGCCGAACCAAGCTGTTGAAAAGCCAGACCGCAGCCACTCCCACTCTATAAATCGCTCGCACCAGCATGCCAGTAAGTCGTGCACCGCGAATCTCAGAACCTTCGAGCACCTTGCCCTCGGTTTTCCGTGATGAGTACGACGGCCGGTCTCAAGATCGATTCCGAACTACCACGCTTCAATTGCGCAGCGTAAGCCCGACTACAATCTGCTTGGCGCGGCCTTCAAAAGGTTCTCCGCATGGCTATCCCTGGGAGGTCAAGCACCTGGCTGGCGAATACGGTGCAATCTTCGATCGTGTCGCTTCCATGCTCCTCAAACGACGTGCTGGCATTACCGCTACGCAGAACCAAATCAACGGCTATGGTGTGCGCGAGGGCCGAGGCGTGGTTTAAGCTGAAGCTTGCAGAGGTGCTATACGCGCATAGGCGAAAGGGTGCGCCCGAAGAGTTCCCGGAAATAATTCTTCTCCTTTTCAAGGGCCCATAATTCCAGTTCGATACCGCCTCCACGGGCGGGATAAAGCAAAATCTGCACCTCGGCATTGCGCATGCGGACGCGCAAGTCGCGAAGCGAGTGCGTGCGGCCCAAGTTCAAGGCACGCGCCAGCCGCAGAAGCTCGGAAGCTTTGGGGACGTGCTGGCGATGCTGGGGCAGTAAGGCCTTAATAGCGGCATCGCTGGGGCTGGGCCGGGATTTCCCCAGATAACGTGCTATGGCCGCGATGGTTCGCCTCTGTTCGGGAGTGTAGCCGAGGATCTCCGAGTGAGAGATGATGTAGTAGGTGTGGCGGTGACGGCCGCTGCGATTTACGTAATCCCCGACTTCATACAGCATGGCCGCTGCCGAGAGCCATTCGCGATATTCGGCTGGCAGGCTATGCACGACTTTCAAACCATCGAAAAGCGTCATCGCTGATTCGCGTACCTGCAATGCATGATGAGCATCGACGCGGTAGTGTGCCAGGGCGGCTTGCAAGGAATCCCAGCGCTCCGACTCGATTTGCCGGCCGGAGCGGGTTCCGCGATCGTGTTCGGCAGCCATTTGCGCCAGCAAGCCATCCCGCAAACCGAGCGGGGAATAGCGAAACCCACGCAAATGGCACTGCTCAAGAAGCTCGGAGTAAACAATAGCCCCGGCTACAATGATTTCGGCACGGCGCGGACCGATGCCATTCATGCGCCGGCGTTGTTCGAGATTAGATCTCGCGATGAGCTTGGCGATGCGCCTCATCTGCGGCCGGGTCACGCTGCTGGCTTCATTCTTGGAGAGCACTTGGCATACCGCGGCCAGGGAAGCTGCCGTTCCCGATGTAGCAATGACGGTGGCCACGCGTAACTTTATAATGCGTGAGGAAACGCGGCGAAGTTCGCGCGCAATGAAGCCGCGCAGGCTCTCCAGTTCCGCCTTGCGCGCCGGGTCGTGATGCAGAAAATCGTTGGTCAGGCGTACTGCGCCGAGAGGCAAGCTGACGGTTTCGCGGATATGGCCAACTACAGAGATGGTCAGTTCGCAACTGCCCCCCCCGAGATCGATCATTAGGACGGGGGCCCTGCCCACCTTGAGGGAAGAGACAAGTCCCAAGTGTATAAGACGGGCCTCTTCGAGGCCGGAGATTATTTCGACCGTCCAACCGGTGGCAGACCTCACCCACTCGAGAAATGCATGCGAATTGCGCGCATCGCGCAGTGCGCTGGTCGCCACCACGCGCACCGAATCGGTACCTAGGCGCTGGCAAGCACGGTGAAAGCGGCGCAGGACTTTAATGGTGCCGGCCATGGTTTCAGGCGACAAGAAACCGGTGCGGAATACCGATTCGCCCAAGCGCGTGACTTCGCGGTCTTCATGAAGAGCGTGAAAGCGGCGGCCGCTGAGGCGTGCAATCTTCAAGCGAACCGAATTCGACCCAATGTCGACCGCGGCAAATAGCGGCATGGAGCAAGAGAGCCCTTCTTCCCCGCGCTGGCCAGTCTAGCAGGTTGCGAAATCAGTCCAATGCGCCCCCGCCTGCGCAGGCGATCGCTGGGTGTGGCCGTGCTCGCCATGTCTTCGCCCGGGCGGGATCTGTTTTCCACGATGCGGGAAAGGGCGTGTGGCTGAATGGGGTGCTGAGGTCTAAGGCGCTCCGCCATGACCATCAGTTGCAAAGGTGCAGGCAGACGTCCGTGAAGATCGCCTAGTCCGATCGCAGGCGCTCGTAATCGTAGGGCTCCGATCCATGAAGTCGAGGCTTGGCTACCAACTAGGGATTGATGCTTACTAACTTTGAAGAACCTGCTCTGAGGGCTGACGGACTGCCGCTTCGTTCTTTGCTACCTTGAGGACAGGACGTCGGTGACTATCCTGGTCGCCAGGCACGTCTCTCAATCAGCTGCCCCTTTTGATGAAGCACCGCTACTACCTGGCATGGTCGAGCCAGCAAATTACTGAACAGTTGAAGGCAGGGCTGCACGAGTCAGTTGCCGCACGAGCTCCACCTCAAACTTGCGATAGGGCGTTCCGTCAGAGCTGTAGATGTCGTGGAACCAGACGGGTGGAGATATAAGTACGTAGGGTCGCTGCCATGAATCCCAGGGAAGATAGGTTTGACTCTTGCCGGCTACAAATCCCCAATTGATCGCGGCTACTCTTTCTTTGAAGGCGATGGGAAGAATGGCGTCGAACGTGCTGCCGAGTGGTCGCGCCATATATTCGCTGCACACCAACGGCCGATGATAGTGTGTGAGCCATGCGATGTGCTCCCTAAAGTCTTCCGGCCATGAGTAGTTGTGGAACGAGATGATGTCCGACTCGTCCAACTGGATGCGCTCGGTAGCATTCAGTTTATCGCCAGACGACCAGTTGCCTTTCCAGACCGCACTGGTTAGCGGTTGGGATGGATTTACGCTGCGCGCCCATTTGAATACCTGGGGGAGGAGCCGGTCGACAAGTTCAATCTTGTTCCCGGGCTCAATTTTTTCGTAGGAACCGCCATTGATATTGTCCGGCTCATTCCAGAGATCCCAGGCAAGGATACGTGGATCGTTGACAAATGCGCCTATAACTCCCGTCACGTACTGCTTGAGACGAGGGTATTGCGAAGCATGAGTGAGCGCATTAGCGCCTGGGCTCTGTACCCAGCCGGAATTGTGAACGCCGGGAATCGGCGGGTGCTGAACGCCCGATGTAGGATACGGGTCCCAGCAGGAATCGAAGAGAACGAGAACTGGGCGAATCTGATGTTTGTGCGCAATGGAAAGGAAAACATCGATCCGATGAGTAAAACCCACGGCGTCCTGCTGCCACGGCAGATCGTGGAGAAATACGCGCATGGTATTCATGCCCAAGCCTTCTGCCCAGCCCAGTTCCTTATCGATCTCCCGGGCATCGAAGCTGGCTGCCTCCCACATCTCCAGCTGATTGATCGCGTCGGCGGGAATGAAATTGCTGCCCACCAGCCACGGTTGATGGTTATACCAGCGATTGGCTTCCGCCTCCGACCAATGCGGCCTCTGCGCCCAAGCGCTCAGTCCAATACTGAGAATGAACAAGAGGACAAAGCGGGCGAATCCTGCCATGTCATTTCTCCTTGTGGCTGCCAGCGAAAGAGCCGAATTCAAGGTCTAGGACACGACCTCGATAGGAAAAATCCAGAAGCGACAGGCACGAAAGCGTCAGACAAGAGACCGACGCTAGTCGCTCGAGTGAGTGCGCAACGGTGTTTCTGCTTCGGCAACACTGGCACTCATGTAAACAGCTCGAAGCGTGCAGCCGGCGGCCAGGACGTAAGCGCTGGCACTCGTTTCGTACACAGATGACTTCAGTAGCGCCTCAGGCAAGGACGTGGGCGCAGTCGCGAATCTCATGGGCGGGAGTCAGGCCACAGCTCTTGCCACTCGCTGCGCAACTATGTTGGGCTTTTGCGGGGGCGCAACTTGAATGTCGGATGGGAACCGGTTCAGATTGGCCTTAGCGGTTGAAACCGCCTGTACGGCATCCCGGTACTTGGCGCGCGTGATGTTGCTGATGGCCGCGCGCAAAGGGGAATTGACGCTCTCAGGCAGCAACTTCGCGACTCTCTGGCCGAGGGTCAGCCAGTCGTGCCACTCGCCTAGCGCATCCTGCATTCGCTTGAGCTCCTCGATAGTATATTGCGCGTCGTTGTGGTCGGCGGCCAACTCGGCGATGTAGCGGATCTTTTTGCCTGCAATTCGATAACGGTGCAGCAATTTCTCGCTCGTGGGATGGCCGTTACTCATAAACGCGGCCAGCATGGTGCGGGTCAAAGCCATAGCATCGTGAGGAGTGTCGGGGAAGCGTTCGTGGGCACGCTTGAGCCGGTGTCGAAGCTCGCGGACGGTTTCCTTGTCCAGCAAGTCGAGCAAGCGCCTTTCATGTTTGGCCCGCATCGCCAGCATGGTTTCAAGAATTTGAGTTTTGCGGCCGGGCTGCTCAGAGACCCTGAGACTGCGCAAAGCTGCAGTCTCGACGTCGAGGTCACGAACTTTACCCGCGCGCCGTCGAAGCTTGGTGACCAGCTTCAAGAGCTTGCGCTGCCGTCGGTCGGAAAGCGAATGAAGCTCGCCCAACACGGTCTCGACGCGCCGGGCGGCGGTTCGGAATTGGTGGATGTTCTTGGGCTGCGGCTTGGAGGAGAGTTTGTTGAGTTGCCGCTCTAACCTCTGGAATAGCTGCGCAACGGGATCGTAATCGAACGCCATAGGTGCTAACCGGGGAATGCAAAAATACAAGTTTCGAGATGGAAAATCAATGCTTCGGCAGACCTCAGCTGCGTAGGGGAACGATCAGCTCAGCTCAGCCCTGCGCATTTTAACATTGCTGTAACACACGGCTGCTAGGGTGATCTTATGGCCAACCGCGCTTGGGGAGCGCCACAGCTATCTGGTCCCGAACTGCTTCCACACGAAAGGGTTAGCGACCGGGCGGCGCGAGGGCAAAGCGCACTTCTGATCCCGGAAAAAAGTTCCCGGTGGGCCGATGGCGCCTTTCATGCGGCGATGTGGGCCTGTGCCGGAGCGATCCTGCTTGTTGTAGCTCTTATCGTCTACGAGCTGATGAGCAACGGAGAGCTGGCCTGGCATGCCTTTGGCTGGAAATTCTTCGTCAGGCGCGACTGGGATCCGGTGAACAACCAATTTGGAGCCCTGCCTTTCATCTACGGCACAATCGTCTCATCCCTTTTAGCTTTAATCATCTCGGTCCCGCTGGCGATCGGAGTGGCTGTTTTCATCACCGAAATGAGCCCCATTTGGTTACGCGGCGCGTTGGCCTTCACCACCGAGCTGCTGGCTGCAATCCCCAGCGTGATTTACGGATTGTGGGCAATTTTTGTGCTGGTTCCATTGTTGCGACAATACCTTGAACCCTTGATGGGAAGGTATTTATCGTGGACAGGCTTGTTTGCGGGCACGCCCTACGGCATCGGAATGCTGGCGGCCGGGGTGATACTTGCAATCATGATCATTCCCATCATTTCCGCCATCGCGCGGGAAGTGATGACGGCCGTTCCTCAGCAACAGCGCGAAGGCGTGCTGGCGCTGGGTGCCACCCGCTGGGAGATGATCCGCATGGGCGTTCTGCGGAACGCGCGTGCCGGTATCGTGGGTGGGATCATCCTAGGCCTGGGGCGCGCCCTGGGCGAAACCATGGCCGTGACCATGGTGATCGGCAACCGCGCCGAGATTACCAAATCCCTGTTCGCTCCCGGGTATACGATGGCCAGCGTTATCGCCAACGAATTCAGTGAAGCAACCGGCGATTTGTACCTCAGTTCACTGGTTGAAATTGGCCTGGCGCTATTTCTAGTCACCATTGTGGTGAATGTCCTGGCGCAGTTCCTGGTATGGACGGTAACGCGAGGCACGCCGCGGAGGACCAATGTCTGACCCTACGGTCAGACCCGCAATGCCGACGGTGAGTCTCCTCCGCCGCATGATTGACGGCCTCGCCACCGCGGTCGCGGCTGGTTCGGTTCTGCTCGTATTGCTTCCTCTGATCGCCATTTTCGGCTACTTGGTCTATAAGGGCTTCGGAGCGCTGAATTGGACGTTTCTCACCCAAACTCCCAAGCCCGTGGGGGAGGCGGGAGGGGGCATGGCCAATGCAATTGGAGGGTCGATGTTGATCCTGGGCATCGCCAGCATTCTTGGCGTGCCCTTGGGAATCGGAGCTGGCATTTATCTCGCTGAATATGGGCGTGGCCATTTTGGCGACCTGATTCGGTTCACCGCCGACGTCTTGAACGGCGTACCATCGATCGTAATTGGCATCGTGGGTTACAGCATTATCGTGCTAACCCAAAAGCACTTCTCAGCCTTGGCAGGTGGCGTGGCATTGGCCATCATGATGGTTCCAACCATCACTCGGGCTACCGAAGAGATGTTGCTCCTGGTGCCCATCCAGGTACGCGAGGCGGCCTACGGGTTGGGGGTCGCGCGCTGGCGCACAACCATTTCGATCACTTTGCGCACGGCAACCTCGGGGGTAATCACGGGCGTGATGCTTGCCTTTGCGCGCATTGCCGGGGAGACCGCGCCGTTGCTGTTCACGGCATTTGGCAATCAGTACTGGAACTGGCGTATCAATCAGCCCACGGCGGCGCTGCCACTGCAGATATTCACCTACGCAATTTCTCCATTCGACGAGTGGCACCGCCAGGCCTGGGCGGGAGCGCTTATACTGATTGTTCTGATTGTGGTGGCAGTCACCGCCGTGCGCATTGCGGCGGCGCGAGGCATGGTTAAAGGGGTGATCTAGGTGGGCGTCGCTATCGAAGTCGAGCATCTGAACGCTTGGTTCGGAAGCACCCAGGCCCTGAAAGATATCAGCATGCACATTGCGGCCAACCATGCCACGGCTATTATTGGCCCTTCCGGGTGTGGCAAGTCGACTTATGTGCGCTGCTTGAACCGCATGCATGAGACGGTTCCTGGGGCGCGGGCCGAGGGACGGGTTCGCATCGGGGATTTGAATATCTACAACGGCACTTCGGCGACTCAGGTGAGGCGGCGCGTCGGTATGGTGTTTCAAAAACCGAATCCTTTTCCCACCTATTCGATCTACGACAACGTGGCTGCAGGTCTCAAACTCAATGGATTCCGCGACCGGCGCCGTTTGGACGAGATCGTGGAGCGCTCGCTGCGCCAAGCGGCTTTATGGGACGAGGTCAGGGACGATCTTCGCAAGAAGTCAGGCTCCAGCCTTTCCGGTGGACAACAGCAGCGACTCTGCATTGCCCGCGCCTTAGCCGTCCAACCACAAGTTCTATTGATGGACGAGCCGGCCTCGGCCTTGGACCCGATTTCGACGGGCAAAATCGAGGAGCTGATTTTTCAGCTTAAAGAGAATTACACAATCGTGATTGTCACCCACAATATGCAGCAGGCATCGCGCGTGGCCGAATTCACCGGTTTCTTTCTGTTGGGAGAGTTGATTGAATTCGACAGGACGGAAAAGATCTTTACCAATCCAGCGGACAAGCGCACTGAAGACTACATTACCGGCAGGTTTGGATGATGCGTACTCGCTTTCAACAAGGACTTGACGAACTGCGGGGTAAGTTATTGGTTATGGGCGGTCTAGCCGAACAGGCCGTTGATCGCGCCTGTCAGGCGTACATCGAACGCGACCTGCAGCGCTGCCACATGGTGCTCGAGAATGAGTCGCGCATTAACGCCGCCGAACGGGAAATTGATGAGCTAGCTTTTGATCTGCTCGCCTTGCAGCAACCGATGGCGGTCGATCTGCGCTTCATCCTGGCCGTAACCAAGATCAACTCCGACCTGGAACGTGTCGGCGACCAGTCGGTTAACGTCGTCGAGCGGGTCATGGACATGATCGAGCTGCCGCCGGCTGATCTGCCCATCGATATTCCACGCATGGCCACGGCCTCCTCGGCCATGGTACGTCGTGCCCTAGAGTCGTTCATTGAGGGCAAGGCTGAACTGGCGCAGGCCGTGCTTGAAATGGACAACGTGGTGGATCGCATGCGCGACGAGGCCTTCATTAACCTGACTCGCAAGATGAACGATTCACCGGAGGTGACCCGCCAGGCCTTAGATGCCCTGCTGGTGGCTCGCAATCTCGAGCGCGTTGCCGATCACGCGACCAACATCGCTGAAGATGTAATCTTCTGGGTACGGGGAGCGGATGTGCGGCATAATGTCGCGGTCGCTAATTCAAGTACACGGCACCCGATCGTAGACAGAAGCTGAGAACCTTCACCCTTTGAGCCGCCATGGTTGGCGGGGGGCCGACTAGCAGGATGCGAACTGGATGAATTGTGAGGAAGATGGGCGTGAGAGCTTTGCGGCTGGCGGTAATCACCTGTTTTTCCCTTCTACTGGTTGCCCGGGCGCCGGAATCGCCTGTGCGCCTGAATCTGCCGACCAGCAAATTTCTTGAGCCCCCGGCGCCGGGGAGAATCGGCTGGCTCAACAGTTTTCCAGCCGCGATTGCGATCAGCCCGGATGGACGCTATGCGGCGGTGTTGAACGACGGCTATGGAACGCAGGAGAGTCAGATACAGCAATCGGTCTCCGTGCTCGACCTCGAGGCAAATCAGCTCTGGGATTTTCCCGACCAGAGGCTGGGAGAGGATGCTCATCAGAGTTATTTTCTGGGGCTTGCCTTCAGTTCTGACGGAATGCATCTTTATGCTTCCATAGGCTCAGTAACGGATCCTCTGGGGGAACAACCTGGCGATACCGGAAATGGAATAGCCGTTTACGACTTCCGCGACGGAAAAGTAACGCCCGACAAATTCTTGCAGATCCCGCTGCAAGAACTTGCGGCGGGCAAGCAGATCGCGGCCGGATTATTTCACCTGCGTCCCAACCTTGCGATTCCTGATCCGGCTGGCCTTGCCCTGGTACACAGCAGCCGCGGTGATCAGCTTCTCGTGGCCAACAATCTTTCAGACAATGTTGTTCTGCTGGATCCCAAGACTGGAAATACGCTAAAGAAGTTCGATCTGAGTACCAACAGTTTGGTGCCCTCGTCTCTTCCTTATACAGTGGCTGCCACTCGCGACGGTCGACGGGCATGGGCGAGCCTATGGAATCGCTCCCAGGTTGCGGAACTCGACTTGGGCAGCGGAAAAGTAGCTCGCTTCATTGCTCTTGACCAGCCCCAAGATGCGGAAGCTCCAGGATCTCACCCCACGGCCATGGTACTCGCCCCGGATGAGGCATATCTTTACGTGGCTCTTTCGAACAGCGATTCGATCGCTTCCATTAGGAGTTCCACCGGCGAGGTAGTTCATCTCGCGTCGACCAATCCCGGGCAGCAGTATCGGGGAGCCACACCCGACGCCCTGGCAATCTCACCCGATGGCACACGATTGTTTGTAGCCGATGGCGGCGCCAACGCCATCGCCGTCTTCCAGCTTTCCCAGCTGTCGACGCAACGAAAGGGCGGTTCACGCGAGGCTCTTGGCTTTATTCCCACCGATTGGTATCCCAGCGCTGTAGCTGTCACAGGTGAGGACCTTCTGGTGGCCACGGCTAAGGGCCAAGGCACAGGCGCAAACAATGGCTTTAATACGCTTCCATCGAAGAAAACCAGAAGAGAGCATCCCTATTTGCCCACGCTGCTGCGGGGTTCGCTTGCGCGGCTGAACTATAAGAGCGCCGAACAGAATTTGGCTGAGCTGACCAGCCGTGTGGAACGTGAAAATCTGATTCGCTCCGATCCTGGACAGATCACTTTTCAGAGTACTGGGAATCCGATACATCACGTCATCTATGTCATCAAAGAAAATCGTACCTATGACCAAATCTTGGGTGATTTGAAGGTCGGCAACGGGGACCCCTCGCTCACCCTTTACGGCTCTGACATTACACCCAACGAGCACAAACTGGCTCTCGAATTCGGTGTACTCGATAATTTCTACGACAGCGGGGAGGTTTCCGGGGATGGGCACGATTGGTCGACGGCCGCGATCACCTCTGACTACAACGAGAAGACATGGCAAATCGCCTATCGCGGCAAGGAGCGCACCTATGATTATCAAGGCATGTTTGCCGATGACTATGCGCTTGATCACCATGAACCCGATGTTGATGACCCCGAAACCGGGTTTCTGTGGGACAATCTGGCGCGTAATCACATGACTTTCCGCGACTACGGGGAGTTCATCAATGGGGAATGGTGCACAGCCAGGAGAGGAAAGAGCGGCTCACCGAAACAAGGAATGCCGCATGGACGGCTCCACCAATGTCGACGTGATTCGGTCAGGCTCGGCGAGCCCCTACCGCTGAATGTAGGACAACCTCATGGATCGCCCAGTCCATGGCCTTGGGCCGTACCGCTGGTCAAGCGCATGGTAGCGACCAAGCGCGAGCTGCGCAATCACTTTGATCCCGAGTACCCGGACTTCAACACCGAGTATCCCGACCAGTTGAGGGTGGATCAGTTTCTGAACGAATTCGAGCAGTTTGTTCGGGTCCGCAGAGAGCTTGCTGGCAAAGCCTCTTTCTCCCCCGCTCGAGCAGGCGAACTGCCGGCTTTCGTGCTGCTTTATTTGCCCGACGACCATACGGCAGGCACCAGACCGGGATCCCCGCGACCAGCAGCCTCGGTCGCCGACAACGATCTTGCTCTCGGTCGAATCGTCGAGGCAGTCTCCCATAGTCCCTACTGGGAAGATACTGCGATTTTTGTCTTAGAAGATGACGCGCAGGACGGAGCCGATCATGTGGATGCTCATCGATCGATTGCCTTGGTGATTAGCAAGTATTCTCCGGGATCGAGTGAGCAACCTTTTGTCGCCCACCAGTTCTACACCACGGTGAACATGATCCACACTATGGAGGTGCTGCTCGGTCTTCCACCCATGAATCAGAATGATGCATTCGCTCCCCTCATGGGACCCTTGTTTTCAGGTGCAGGCAATCAAGCGCCCTTCGCCGCTGATTGGCGCAATCGGAACAACGGGCTGATTTACCAGATGAACCCGCCGCAGGGGCCGGGTGCGGAAGCGTCGAGCAAACTGGACTTTTCACGACCGGACGCAGCCCAGGCATCGCTGCTGAATGCCATCTTGTGGCGAGATCGAAAAGGTGATCTGCCGATCCCCAGACCGCAGCACGGGGTCGTTCCGCCAAATAGCCGACAAGAGCATTAAGATGTTGCCCTGCACACGTTCCGAGTACCTCGACGGGCCATCACTTCCTCGCGACTGCCTTCCGCACCACCCCATTTGCCCCTCTGGCGTTTTTGCCGAAGCAGCGCTCCCGCGCGCTGCCTCGCCTCTGTATGCGGCTCTTATAATCGACGTTCGGGTAATCGAAATTTGAGGGTTCATTGGCTGACCCAGTTTGCCATCCCGCGCTGCTGACTGATCTTTATGAGCTCACCATGGCAGCGGCGTATTTTGACAATCACTTTCAGCATAAGGCGAGCTTCGAACTGTTCGTGCGTGCACTGCCGCAAGAGCGCAGTTATTTGCTTGCGGCCGGCCTCGAGCAGGCGCTCGACTATCTCGAAAGTGTTAGGTTCGCAGCGAGCGATATCGAGTATTTACGCGGCCTGCCTGTGTTCCGTAATGTGAGCGCCAGATTTTTTGAATACCTGCGGGATTTTTGCTTTCACGGCGAGGTGTGGGCGATTGCCGAGGGAACACCAGTTTTTGCCCACGAACCGCTGCTACGAGTTACTGCTCCCATCATCGAAGCGCAAGTCGTCGAGACCTATCTGCTTTCGCTCACCACCTTTCAAACCATGATTGCCTCAAAGGCGGCGAGGGTGATAGAAGCGGCGCAAGGGCGAGATGTTGTTGAATTCGGAACCCGGCGAGCCCATGGACCGGAGGCGGGTACTTTGGCGGCCCGGGCGGCCTATATTGGCGGCTGCAAGGGCACATCGAATGCGGAGGCAGGGCGACGATTTCACATTCCGGTATTCGGAACAATGGCACACTCGTTCGTCATGGCGTATGAAGACGAAGAGGAAGCGTTCCGCCGTTTTGCAGAAATTTTTCCGGAGGGTGCGAGCTTGCTGATTGATACCTATGACACAGTGGCGGCAGTTGACAGGATCGTAGCTGCCGGATTGCGTCCCCGCATGGTACGCCTTGACAGTGGCAACCTCATTAAGTTGTCACGCGAGGTGCGGCGGCGCCTCGATGAACGAGGGTTGCCGGAAACTCGAATTTTGGCAAGCAGCGACTTGGATGAATATGTCATAACCGAAATGCTGGCGGGGGGAGCGCGGGTCGATGTTTGGGGGGTGGGAACAAGTTTGGCCACCTCGAAGGACGCTCCAGCCCTCTCCGGGGTTTACAAGTTGGTGGACGTTTTCCGGGACGAGGGGCCGACTCAACGGGCTAAGCTGAGCGGCGGGAAGGTTTCCTACCCGGGTTGTAAACAAGTCTTTCGACAAGCGGGGGCCGATGGCAAATACAAGGAGGATGTGATCGGCCGCTGCACCGATAGCTGCCAGGATACCGTTCCCCTGCTTGCTTCGGTGATGCGCGGAGGCAAGCGCTTGCAGGGGTCGCCGGGTTTGTTGGAAATCCAGCAGCACGCCCGAGCTGAGATTGCGAAGCTTCCAGATTCCTGCCGCGGACTGCATAATACAGCCCCCTATCCGGTGCGCTTTGGCCGGGAGTTGCAGGCATTGCTGGAGGAGTTTCGTAACCGCATAGACAATTCGACCCAGCGTTAGGATTCGCAGAACGCTGCGCGGCGGCCAGACCAAAGGCAAGAAGCACACCCTGGCCAGCTGGCGGAATCTGTTAGCCTCTTGAATTCAGCGATAAGGTTGGCAGAAATTTGGGTGGTTTGCGCGCTTTGACGGTTTGCTCAAAAGCGTAGGCCAACTTGATCAGCTTGGGCTCAGTCCATGCCCGGCCAAAGAAGGAGATTCCCACCGGCATTCCGTCAACGAAACCAGCGGGAACATTGATATTGGGATAGCCCGCTACGGCTGCGGCATTCGAACTCCCCCCGGTGAAGTGATCGCCATTGAGCAAGTCCGTAAGACACGCGGGCCCAGCCGTGGGTGCCACAATGGCGTCCAGTTGGAATTCCTCCATGAGCGCATCGATGCCTTCGGTGCGCGCCAGGCGATGATTCTTTTCAAGCGCATCCAAATAGCCTTTTTCGCTGAGCGGCCCTTTAGCTTCCGACTTTATGAATAAATCCTGACCGAAGTAGGGCATTTCACTTTGTTGATTGCTGTCGTTGAAATCGATGATCTCCTTCAAACTGTGCACACGCGCCATTGGTCCCAACTGCGAAAGATACCTATTCAGATCAGCCTTCAACTCGTACATGAATAGTTCGAGCTCCGAATCGTCGAATTTGCCAAAGCTAGCGATGTCGGCGGGATCGATCAAGCTCGCGCCCGCCCGCTTCATGGCATCAAGAGCAGTCGCCATGAGTGCATCGACATTTTCACTGAAGCCAAAATATTTTCGTGCCACCCCGAGGCGAGCACCCCTTAAGCCTCCTGGATCAAGGAATCGGCTGTAGTCAGCCAGCGCATTGGCACCCGCCGCGCTAGTAGCCGAATCGCGCGGGTCTTCCCCGGTCAGAGCACCGAGCACTAGGGCAGCATCGGCTAGGCTGCGCGCTATCGGTCCGGCTCCATCCTGGCTATGTGAAATGGGGATGATTCCGGCGCGGCTGACCAGGCCAACGGTCGGCTTGATCCCCACCACCCCATTGGCGGAGGCCGGGCAGACGATCGAACCATCCGTTTCCGTGCCAATCGCGACGGTACAGAGATTAGCAGCGACAGCAGCTCCGGACCCGGAACTAGAGCCGCAGGCGTTACGGTCGAGAGCGTAGGGATTTTTCGTCAGGCCGCCGCGACCGCTCCATCCGCTGGTAGAGTGGCTGGAGCGAATGTTCGCCCATTCACTGAGATTGGTTTTTCCGAGGATGATCGCGCCCGCGGCGCGCAGTTTGCGAGCTACAGTCGAGTCAATCGATGGTTTCGATCCGACCAGCGCCAGTGAGCCGGCGGTGGTCATCATCTTATCCGCCGTATCGATGTTGTCTTTGATGAGAATCGGAATGCCGTGCAGGGGCCCGCGCCAATGGCCCGCCTTGCGCTCCTGGTCCAGGTCGTCGGCAATCCGAAGCGCCTCGGGATTAAGTTCGATGATGGAGTTTATGGCGGGGCCCTGTTTATCAATGCCGTCAATGCGCGCCAGATACTGTTCCGCGATGGCGCGAGACGTATACTTGCCGGCTTTCATGGCCTGCTGAAGCTCGGGAATGGTAAATTCATCGAGCTCGAAGGAGGAAACTTGCGGTGGAAGAGGGGCGGAAGTGAGGACTCCTGCTGTGGTGACCCGCGGCAGCAGCGCGGCAGCCGTGCTGCCGAAAACCGTAGTCTCTAGAAAGCGGCGGCGGCTCGCATGGGCAGTTTGGCTCACAGTTCATCTCCTCATTTGTCCGAACGCATGTTACGGGCGCACAATCGGCCAAGTCAACGAACTTACGACGGAGGAATCGTAAGTAACGAGGCACTGCATGGGTTGAAATCCTGACCTACCTCGTCGCTTCCAATTCTTGCACCCTACAGGTTTTGCGGCGAGTTCGTGAAGATCGAGCACGTGGACTAACCGGGAATAACAACGCTGCCGCGCCGCTGCCATCGACGTTGGTATTGCGGGAAAGAATTCAAGCGA
>JAFATF010000175.1 GCA_019244045.1 Acidobacteriota bacterium | reverse complement strand
AAGTGGCGTTCTCCTTGGAGCCGCCCATGCCTGATGTGGCTCCGGAATGGCGATTGACTCAAATGGATGTCGATACCGGAGCCACTAAATACGATTTACACCTCGAACTGGACGAGCGGTCTGAGGGAGTGCTGGCCAGGTTTCACTTCAGCACGGACTTGTTCAATCGCGAAACCATCGCACGCATGACAGTGCACTGGATCAGGCTGGTCGAAGCAGCCGTGGCCAACCCCGAGCTTTGTATTTCGGACTTGCCCCTCATCACTGACTGCGAGCATCGGAAGATCCTGGAGTGGAACGCGACGAAAGTGGAGTATCCACGGCAGAAATCCGTTCACCAGTTGTTTGAAGAGCAGGTGGAGAAGACGCCCGAGGGTGTAGCCGTCGAGTTTGACAACTCTTCGCTCACATACGGCGAACTGAACCGGCGCGCTAATCAGCTGGCCCATTACCTCAGGCATTTGGGCGTGAAAGCCGACGACCGGGTGGCCGTCTGCATGGAACGCGGCTTCGAGATGATCATCGCTTTGCTAGCCGCTCTCAAGGCGGGAGGAGCTTATGTTCCTCTTGATCCAGCATATCCGCCTGAACGCCTGCGCTACATGCTCGAGGACAGCGAGCCCGTGGCGGTTCTTACACAAGGCGATCTCCTCGGGCTGCTTGCCAAGGCAAGCCCTAGAGTGCCGCTTTTCGATCTCAAGCATGGATCTTCGCTGTGGCGGGACCACCCTGAGAGTAATCCCGATGGCCAAAGCCTAGGACTGAACGCCCAGCATCTTGCTTACCTGATCTATACCTCCGGTTCCACGGGAGACCCCAAAGGGGTCATGGTCAGCCATCAGAATGTTGTTAGTTCAACTTTTGCCAGAACCTTAAGGTACGGCGAGTTTGGTCGCTTCCTGCTCGTCTCGCCTATCTGGTTTGATAGTTCGGTTGCGGGCATATTCGGGACCTTGACAAACGCAGGCACTCTGCTGATCGCCACCCGCGATATGCTGCAGGATCCAGCCCGCCTGAACCAGTATATTCAGCGGGGGCAAGTTGATACTCTTCTCTGTGTCCCTTCCCTGTATCAGCAGCTCCTAAGCTATTCAACGACTTTGGCTGATGGGAGCCGACTAGGGCGCGTCATAGTTGCTGGTGAGCCATGTCCACCCACGTTGGTTCAGGAGTCAAAACGGAAAAGACCCCAAGTTGTACTCTTCAACGAGTATGGCCCGACCGAGGGTACGGTTTGGGCGAGCACCTACCAGATTGAAACAACGGATCACCCGTCAGTTCCCATCGGCCGGCCGATCGCCAACGCGCGGATTTACATCTTGGATGCCCAGCGGCAGCCTGTGCCGCTCGGTGTGTCAGGGGAATTGTACATTGCCGGGTCGGGCGTGGCACGCGGGTATTGGAAGCGTCCTGAGTTGACGAGCGAGCGCTTTCTGGAGGATCCGTTTACACATGAAGCGAGTGCGCGGATGTACCGCACGGGGGATCTGGGGCGATGGCGAGACGATGGAAATATTGAGTTTTTAGGGCGCAACGATTTTCAGGTGAAGATCCGTGGGTTCCGAATTGAGCTGGGTGAAATCGAGGCACGGCTGATGGAACATCCCGCAGTGCGCGATGCGGCAGTCATTGCGCGCGAAGACACGGCCGGCGATAAGCGGCTGGTGGCGTACTACACCACCACCGACCAGAACGAAGCCGCTGTGGGAAATGAGACGCTACGCGCGCATCTGTCAGTCAGGTTGCCCGAGTACATGATACCCGCAGCCTATGTGCGGCTTGAGAGATTGCCCCTGACCGGCAACGGCAAGCTGGACCGCAAGGCCCTGCCGGCCCCGGGAACGGCTTCCTACGTGGTGCACGGCTGTGAACCGCCGGTGGGCGAGATCGAAGAGATGCTGGCCGGCATGTGGGCGGAGTTGCTCAAGCTGGAGCATGTAGGACGTCACGACAACTTCTTTGAAGTGGGCGGACACTCGCTGTTGGCCGTGACCTTAGTGGAGCGCATGCGGCAATCAGGGTTGCAGGTCGATGTGCGGGCGTTGTTTGCGACACCCACCGTGGCGGGGCTGGCCTCAGCAGTTGATCCCGAGGCGCACGGCATTGAGGTCCCGGCGAACCGGATTCTTTCCGACTCGAAGGCGGTCACGCCAGAGATGCTGCCCCTGGTGGACTTAAGCGCGGAAGAGATCGAGCATGTGCTTGCCAGCGTGTCCGGCGGGGCGGGCAATGTACAGGACATTTATCCGCTGGCGCCGCTGCAGGAGGGCATCCTCTTCCACCACCTCATGCAGGGCGAAGCGGATCCGTATGTGCTTGGGACAGAGATGAGTTTCGCCAGTCGGGCACAGCTGGATGCGTACGTGGGCGCGCTGCAGGCAGTGGTCGACCGGCACGACATTCTACGGACGGCAGTGATATGGGAAGGCGTGCGCGAACCAGTGCAAGTGGTATGGCGAAAAGCGGCAGTGCCCATCGAAGAAGTGGAACTCGACCCCGCCGCCGGGGATCCGGCCCAGCAGTTATATGCGCGCTACGACCCGCGGCACTACCGAATCGAGGTTCGCGAGGCGCCGCTGTTACGACTGTATATAGCCCATGATCGAGCGCAAGAGCGCTGGTTAATGATGCAGTTGCAACATCATTTGACCATTGATCACAGCACCTTAGAAGTCATGCAGGAGGAGATTGAGGCACATCTTTTGGGGAAAGCGGATGGCCTGCCACGGCCGCTGCCATTCCGCAATCTCGTGGCGCAGGCCCGCTTGGGCGTAAGCCGGGAGAAGCATGAGGCCTACTTCCGGGCTTTGCTAGGAGATGTCGCGGAGCCCACGGCGCCGTTCGGATTGCTCAATGTACGGGGCGATGGGACAGGAATCGAAGAGTCCCGCCTGGAAGTCGAAGAAGACCTGGCGCGGCGAGTAAGGCAGCGCGCACGCAAGCTGGGAGTTAGCGTGGCAAGCCTGTTCCACGTGGCTTGGGCGCTGGTGTTAGCGCGAGTTTCGGGCCGCCAGGACGTGGTGTTCGGTACGGTGGTGTTCGGGCGGATGCAGGGTGGGGAAGGTGCGGACCGTGTGCTGGGGCTGTTCATCAACACTTTGCCGGTGCGGATCCGAGCCGGGCTTGAAGGTGTTGAGGAGAGTGTGCGGCGCGCACAGCTGCAATTGGCCGAACTACTGCGTCATGAACACGCCTCGCTAGCACTGGCGCAGCGTTCGAGCAACGTGCCGGCACCCACACCGCTGTTTTCCGCACTGTTGAATTATCGCCATAGCTCGGTTCCGAGGCAGGCCCGCTCAAATGAGAGTAAGCGGGCGTGGGAAGGCATGCGAATCCTCTACGGAGAGGAACGCACCAACTACCCTGCAACGCTTTCAGTGGATGACTTGGGCGGCGGCTTCCGGCTGACCGCGCAAGTGCAATCGCCAATCGAGCCGACGCGCATGTGCGAGTACATGCACACGGCTTTGGCTTCACTCGTCGCCGCGCTAGAAACGGCGCCGGCGCGGCAAATGCGCTGTCTGGAGATCCTGCCGCAGCCCGAGCGGCAGCAAGTTCTCTATAACTGGAACGCGACAGAAATGGAATATCCAGGGCAGCGATGCGTTCACCAGTTGTTCGAAGAGCAGGTGGACAAGACGCCCGAGCGAGTGGCGGTCGAGTGTGAAAATGCCGCGCTGAGCTATAGCCAACTGAACCGGCGCGCTAATCAGCTGGCCCACAATCTGAAAGACTTGGGGGTGAAACCAGACGATCGGGTGGCCATCTGCATGGAACGCAGTTTGGGGATGATCATCGCGCTGCTAGCGGTGTTAAAAGCGGGGGCAGCTTATGTTCCTCTTGATCCGGCGCATCCGGCAGAACGACTGCGCTTCATGGTGGAAGATAGCGCGCCGGTGGCGCTCCTGACCGAAGGGCATCTAAAGCGCTTATGTGGCGAGCTAGGCGCACGCTTGTCGGTGCTCGATGTCTCTGAAGGTTCGTCCTGGCGACAGCAATCGGCCAGCAATCCGGATAGCGGGAGCATGGGACTCACGTCCGAAAATCTGGCGTATGTAATGTATACCTCGGGATCCACCGGACAACCCAAGGGGGTGATGATTGAGCACCGCAGCGTAGTGAATCGGCTGATTTGGATGCAGAACAGCTACAGGTTGGGGGCTGACGACTCCGTTCTGCAGAAGACTCCTTTCGGGTTTGATGTTTCCGTCTGGGAATTCTTCTGGCCGCTGCTTAGTGGTGCGAAATTGGTGATGGCCCGCCCTGAAGGCCACAAAGATCCAGACTATCTGGTTTCAACCATCGAGCAGAAGCGAATTACCACCTTGCACTTTGTGCCTTCCATGCTGCAGGTATTTCTTGAGCATAGCCACAACATGAGCAAAGGTCAGTTGCGCCGGGTGGTGTGCAGTGGAGAGGCGCTTTCCTCTGTATTGGTACGCCGTTTTTACCAGCAACTCCCGAATGTGAGTCTTTACAACCTATATGGTCCGACTGAGGCAACGGTTGATGTAACCGCCTGGGTATGTCCTTCTCGTACGCCGCCAGACAGCATACCGATTGGCCGACCGATTGCAAACACGCGGATGTATATCTTGGATGAATACCTGGAACCGGTCCCGGTGGGAGTGATTGGGGAGTTATACATCGGCGGGGTTGGGGTGGCGCGAGGGTATTTGAACCGGCCGGAGCTGACAGCAGAGCGCTTTGTGAAGGATCCATTCGTGGCGGATACGAGAGCGCGGATGTATCGTACTGGCGACCTGGGCCGCTGGTTAGATGATGGCAATATCGAGTTTCTCGGGCGGAACGATTTCCAGGTCAAGATGCGCGGATTCCGCATCGAGCTGGGCGAGATCGAAGCGCGGCTGATGGAACATCCCGCAGTGCGGCAGGCAGTGGCAATCCTCGACAGCCAATCGGGCGACGGACGCATCGTCGCGTATGTGGTCGCCGAGCCAACCCAGCTGCCCGACGTAAGCCGATTACGCGGCTTTGTTGAACAAACACTTCCCGATTACATGGTTCCTTCCCGCTTCGTGAGCCTGGATTGGATGCCGCTGACGACCAATGGCAAAGTCGACCGGCGCGCCTTGCCGGCACCCCCGCAAACCCTCGCCGTGGCCACCCTGGAAGTGCCCCGAGACGAAGTGGAACGAGCCCTGGTTGAGATTTTTGAGGCCGTCCTCGGTTTACACCCGGTTGGAGTGAGCGATGACTTCTTCCGTCTGGGTGGCCACTCGCTGATAGCGGTTCAAGTGATTGCCCGCGTGCGAAAATTCTTTAGCGTGGAGTTGCCGGTTCGCAGTGTGTTCGAGAAGCCGACGGTCGCAGGATTGGCCGAGGACATACGCCGGGCAAGGGCGGCTGGAGAAAAGATGCGCACGCCCATGTTGCATCCGCGGCCACGTGCCCTAACGGCAGCTAGCCGCGAGGAAGTACTGGCGCAACTAGACACGCTTTCCGAGCTCGATGCGCAGACATTATTACAACGTGTGCTCGATGAAAAGCAATCTGTGTAGCTAGAGCATCAGACCAACACGGTTCGTCGAAGGGATCTGTGGCAGCAGCACCCGGAATGTTCCGCAGACAGACCACTGTAACTTGGTGAGGACCCGTGAACTTCGATCTGGATTTTGAGACTCGCCGCCAACTCGGTTACCGGCTCATCGATGAAGTGAATGGTTTTTTTTCATCTCTCCCCGATCGGCGTGTCCAGCCTCCTTCTGCGGAGCGCAAATACCCGGAACACCTAAATTCTCTTCCGCAAACCTGCACTGAACCCCGCCAAGTCCTGGAGGACGTGCTTCACGAGCTTATCGATAACGGCTTTCACATTCCTAGCGCCCACTACCTGGGAATGATGAATCCAACTCCCACTTACATGGCCTTTCTCGCCGAAGCGCTGGTGGCGGCACTTAACCCACAACTGGCCAATGTAGCCAGATCGCAGTTGGCTTCAAGAATTGAAGCGGAAACGGTGCGCTGGATCGGAGAGCTGATCGGTTGGCCGCAAAGCTTCGCCGGTACCTTTACCACGGGCGGTAACGAGGCGAACTTCAGCGCGCTCGCCATGGCTATGACTGCGCGCTTCCCCCATCTGGTTGAAGACGGGTTATCGAGTATCGGAGGCCAGCCTACGCTGTACGCTTCTGCCGAAAGCCATCATTCTCTTGACAAGTCGGCCGGACTTTTGGGCATTGGGCGCAAGGCTCTGCGTCGCATTGCGGTGAATGACCGTTTCCAAATCGATGTGGAGAGACTCGAGGCAGCGATCCGCGCCGACATCGCTGCGGGCCATCGTCCCTTCTGTGTGGTGGCTACGGTGGGAACGACCAGCTCCGGTGCCATTGACGAGATTCCGCGCATCGCCGAAATTTGCCGGCGGCATAATTTGTGGCTGCACATCGATGGCGCCTATGGCGCAGCCGTGCTCTTCTCGCCTCGCCACCGCGAGCTCATCGCGGGTATCGAAGGCGCGGACTCGGTGACCTTTGATCCCCACAAGTGGCTGGCTATGCCGTTTTCTGCCGGCATTGTGTTTACCCAGCATGCCGACATCTTACGCCAGACATTTTCCGTGCCTTGCCCGTACTTGCAGAAGACAACGACAGAAGCTTTGCCCGACAACATGAGCGTCAGCGCTCAATGGTCGCGACGGATGAACTCCCTGAAGCTCTGGATGACACTTCGCGTTCATGGGCGACAGGCCTATGAACGCCTGATCGATCGGCAAATGGAATTGACGCGTGGCTTTGCCGAATGGGCTGCTCAGTCGGGGGAATTCGAGCTGGCCGCGCCCCAGGTACTGCCGATCCTAAACTTGCGGGTGAAGGGTTGGGCCGGCGACCCGGCGGACCTCGCCGCCTTCCATAAGGCGATCATCGAAGATGTGAATGGCGACGGGCAACGCTGGATTTCAAGTGCTGTAGTCCGAGGACAGACGGTAATCCGGGCTATGGTCATCAGTTATTTGAGCGACGAGCGGCATCTGGCGGGCCTCAAAGCAGCCCTGCTCAATGCCCTTTCCAGGGCAGGAACGAAAATGACGATGGCTGTGTAAGCACATACAACGAACGGTACTCGTTTCAATGTCTCGTAAATGTACAAGTGCAGAAGCGCTTGCTTCTATTGTCGTTAGAAACTGAGCGTAACCTCATTCCGATCAGCAGGAACCCTGAGATCGACTCCGCGCTCGCGATTAGCCGAAATGCTTGCCTCAACATCGACTCGAGCGAGCGGTATTACCTGCTGACGACGATTGACAGTAATGGACAGATTGGTTGCCGTTAGCACAAACTGGCGGGATTCTAGCCTCTCGCCGCTGGTCAAAATAAAGACCGCGGGCGGCAGTTCCTTGCCGGTTGCCGGACCTGCGGCAGAGGGAAACTCGATCACTTGGGCCTTGGGGGCGGGCTCCGGAGAGGCGGGCAATTCGACGATTTGCTGCTGAACGGGTTCGGAAGGTGCAGCCGGGTAAGTCTCCTCGTAGGCAAAGGCGTCGTAATAAGGGTCGACGTAAGGAAAGAAAACGCCAACTCGCCGGTGATGAGAATGAAAATAGGAAAAACTGCCGCGCGGGGGGAATGATGGCAGAAGGCCAGGACGTAAAGGAGAGATGATCGGAGTACTAGGTCGAAGAAAACCCCGTCCAACCGAAGCTCCCGTACCATGGTGAGGTGCTGATAGAGTACGCTGCCCGTGCACAGGCAGACTGACGAATGCGGCAACTAGCAGCGGCCATAGCGGTGTCCGCAGCATGAAAATATTATAGATCTTTCTTCTGGTATTTGGCCTAGTCAAAGCACATGGAGATTCCCCCAAGGAACCATTATGGCGCGCAGCGCGATTGATTGCGGTTACGGGGCCAGCCAGAAGCTCGCTTGCCCGTGGAAGAGTGAGTGGGCGCTTTTTACCTGGTTTCTTGGCCCGAGGCGAGCTTCCGCGATAACAGTCTGAGCGCAACGGCGGCCCGGAGCTGGCTTCGGGACCCGCATCCTCGCGATATCACGTTGACTGTCCAAGGTCTAAGTCATTTTGGGAATTCCATGCCTTTCTCCTGTGCGCTTGACCTATAGATGACGGCGGTTACGCGCAGGAGAGAAAGCCCCTTAGCACCATTGGGTCAGCTTTAGGGGCACGATTGGGCCATTCAAGCATCCCCTGTCTGCCAGGTACAGTATCGACATGCCTAGCCAGCCGAGCTCCAAGAGAACGCGTATCGCTCCGGTTTCCTGTGCTTTTTGGCTGCTGTTCCTCTTTTGGCTGGCGGCACTGTATTTTGGGCTGCGTGGCGGTGTGACCACCTACACGCTTTTGCTTGTTGCCATCGTACTATTCATCAAATCAAATCGGACCCGAAGCACGGGATCCTCCTGATCGCCGTGCGGTTATTAGCGGGGGCACCCCGCATTAAAATCCCCCTGTTTTCATGGCATACTGCTATGATGAGAAAAGGCCGCGAAATGGAGGGCGTCCTATGTCTAAGCTCATTCGCCATTTGCTGGTTCAGGAGGAAGGTCAAGACATTGCCGAATACGCGGTTATGCTCGCCGTTATTCTGGTCATTGTGGTCGGCACAATACGCCTGATCGGATCTAACGCGAACACCGTTTTTTCTAATGTCGCAAGCGCCGTCCAGTAATCGGACGACGATCCCTGGCCTAGCGCCGAACTAGAACTACTCACCCATTAAGTCGGCCGTGTTTCAAGGCGCGCTCCCTATCGTGTGCGGGCGCTGCATACACAGCCCTGCCGATCGAGCGAAACAAGGGGCTACAAGTCCGAAGATGAGGCGCCCAGGCTCGCGGTCGAAAGCAATTCTTTCAGTAAAGCGTGGAAGGTTCCTGCCCGGCGATGTAAAAGGTTTTGAAGTGCCTCTTGCTGTTTACTTAATGAGTTGAGTAAAAGCCATCTCGGGTTGCGTCGTCCAGTTCGGAGAAGAAGCCCTATGCGTACTCGGCGCCCTTCCGGCCAAGTGCGATAGAAGTCAAGAGCGGGGAAGACACGGCCCAGTTGCTCCTGAGCTGGGCTAGGCATTTGGACGAGCAGAACTCTTGGTAGGGCCCCGGCGCCTACTGCGCCGTCCTGCCTGGCAGATCCCATCTCAGATTGGTAAGCAATGGGGACCAATGGGCTCGAAGGACTTGTAAGTTAAGACAAACTCTTGATGTCCCAGACTCTCGGAACAACTCTGAGCTCCAGAGGCTACCTCCAACAACTTGTCATAGATTTCTTTTCCAACCTCTTCGATACTTGCCTGCAGCCGTAAGATCTTACCCGCATTGACATCCATATCGTCCCGCATTCGATCGTACGTCTCGGGGTTAGCACAAATCTTGATAACCGGGGAAATAGCTGAACCCACGACTGAGCCGCGGCCGGTCGTGAAAAGGACGGCATGCGAACCGCAGGCGATCAGTTCGGCAATTTCGGCATTATCGTTGATGTTGGGAAAGCCAAAACGCGGTTCTCCGTCCGGCACCACATCCAGCAAATATAATCCGCGCTGGCGCGGAATGTCTCCCGGCTTGATTAACCCGGTGATGGGCGCATCGCCACTCTTTGAATATGCGCCGATTGACTTCTCTTCGATAGTAGTGAGACCGCCATCGGCATTTCCCGGAGCGAAGCTGGCGTGACCCATTTTCTGGTAATAATAAGCCGCTTTATCCACGGACATCTTCAGCTCGCGCCCGAGCTCGGTGGTTATAGCTCTAGCGGACATGGCATCGCCGAGTCCGATCATCTCTCCCGTTTCTTCGAAGATAGCAGCAGCGCCCTGTTCGACGAGCAAATCGAAGGCGCGTCCGACCGCTGGATTGGCGGAGATGCCGCTGGTCGCATCCGATCCACCGCACACCGTCCCTACAACCAGATCACTCATCTGCATAGGGGCGCGGGGTACTCCAGCTATTTGTTGCAAAGCCTCTTCGACCCAGGTCGTGCCCGCCTCGATCGATTTTCTTGTGCCGCCGGCCTGTTGAATAACCACGGTGTGTACTGGCCTACCCGTGACCGCGATATTTTTCTGAAGTTCGTGGCGGTTGAAACTCTCGCAGCCGAGCGACAGCAACAATACCGCTCCCACGTTGGGGTGGGTGCACAAGCGGTTCATCATTCGATCGGCATAGGCGTTCGGGTAGCAGCCTCCGAAGCCGATCAAATGGACCGGCTGCCGACGAAATGAGTCTCGGATCTCTGTTGCCACATGATGCGCGCACTCGACCAAATAAGCGACCACGACCACATTTCTTATGCCTTTTCTGCCATCGTTACGAAGAAAGCCTTCGAAAGTAGAAGTGTTATTTGACATAGACGCGATCCTTGTCGAGTGTATAGGTTTCTATGTAGTCGCTCGCCAGATTGTGAACATGTACGTGAGCGCCGAGAGGAATGTCTGCTTTGGCCGATCCGATTGGCACTCCGCACTTGTAAATCTTTTCTCCCTGCCGAATCGGGCGCGATGCAACTTTGTGTCCGATGGCAATCCGTTCGGTGAAAACCATTTCAACGCCGTCCACCGACTCTCGGTCGCCCGCTTGTACGGGATTGACAACGATAACAACATTGTCCTTCTTATGGATGCGGAGTAACTTGCGGGAGACAGTCTTGGCTACCATCATAATTTTACGTACTTTAGCTTAGCATTCACCGGGTCGAGGCCCTGAAGAATCGCCTTTCCGACCCGGCTGTCTTTTCGCATAGTTTCTTCGCCTTCTCTGCAACTTTGACGAGGTGCTGAGGAGGCATCACCATGTCGTTACGATGCCGCATGGCCTAATCGCCGGATTGGATCGTGAGCTCTCCAAATCGCGCTCCAAAGTGTGGTAATCCATTTTTGTATGACGTCGACCTGATTGCAGTAAGCTACAGAATACGATAAAACCATCTTTTCGATCGCAAGTCGAGTCGCGGCAGCTTCAGTCACGAGTAGCCCAAAACCTTCCGCTAGGCGAGAACCTCCGATGACAGCTCCTCTCGTGGGTTCTAGTGTGATCATTGCGCTGGCAACCAAACCACCCCGCAAGGAGCCTTGCACAGAGTTCGCCGCAATTCGAGCAGAAGCACGGATGAGAAAGTGATTCGATCGGGAATCATGCACGGACCTTATACAGCGCAGTGCGTGATCTGCTCCGTACCCCCGGATACTCCAAGCAGACGCGGATTTTTGACGATCGAGGGCAGGCGCGGCGATACCCTGGATGGGCATCACACTCTGCTGAGCACTGTACTTCATGGTCTGCAGTTGCTCACAATAGAACCAATCAACCCGCACTTTGAAAAGTCGCATGAAAAGCCCCCGGGTTGGAATATTCCGCGCATTTCTCAAGGTGAGTACGAATCGTCGCTCCATAGCTGAATGTGAATGTTGTCGTGGAGCATCAGGCCTGCGCCCAGGCTGAAGGCATCGAGCCTGCCACCAGCTATACGACCGAGCACTGGCTCGTCTTCTCAATGACGGCGATGCCTGGTGCGCCTACGCGCTCGACCAGCCCGAGCGTTTTTTCGCGGACGCTACAACTAGCTTGGTGCAAACTTCGAAGAACCATCTTGCGATCGAGGTTCTCACCACACGGTATGCCAGTCATTGCGTGGCGCGATCTTGTGGAGTGAACGCGGCGTCGTCCTGGCAGAGCACAACTAAGCGCCGATTCGCCAGCTGTAACCACCCCGGCCGGTTCTCAGGCGAGGCGATAAACGCGAACAGCATTTTCATAGAAGAGTTTCCGCTGGTTCGCTGCGCCGGCCATTTCGGTGAGAGAAGCCAACGTCTCTACCCACTTTTGATAGCTGGCCGAGACAGTGCACACCGGCCAGTCGCTGCCGAACATAACGCGATCCCATCCGAAACTGGAGAGCACATGCTCTACGTACGGCCGTAAATCTTCTGCTGTCCAGCGAAGTGGATCAGCATATGCCACAAGCCCGGAAATTTTGCAGTACACGTTCGGAAAGCTCGATAGCTCGACGATGTGTGTGCGCCAGGGATCGAGCACGCGCTCTTTTACCCGGGGCACACCACAGTGATCCAGGATGAAAGTTACGTCAGGGCATGCACGGACCAGGTTAATCGCGATAGGCAACTGTCGATCTAGCACGCAAATGTCAAACGATAGCCCGTACGCCGCAAGCTGGCGCACGTTTCCGACGAATCGTCGGCTCCGTCCGAGCTCATCGGGTTGGGTGTGCAAGACGCGACGAATACCCTTCAGCTTGGGATCTTCGGCGATTTTGTCGAGGCTTGGATTTAAAATCATCATGTTCCGGCCTGCCGCACGCCACAATACCTGCCAAAGGACTGTCCGCTTGAGCGGCGAGCTGCAACAGGTGCTCAGTCTCCGCCAACATATAAGGCTGTCGACATCGGCTTCGACGTGTACCGTTTTTGTCACCCCGAGCCCCTCGACGGCGGCAAGGTAATCAGCCATTCCAAAAGAACGGTTAAGAGTGGGAGACGAATCAAGCCAGGCGTAATGAAAAAGGTCCAAATCCCATAGGTGCTGATGGGTATCTATAATTGGCATCTTTCGCCTGAGACGGCGACTCTATGGGA
>JAFATF010000157.1 GCA_019244045.1 Acidobacteriota bacterium | reverse complement strand
TGTTCGGGCGAAAAGATGCCAAGTAGCAACCTTAAAGCCATCATGGAAAAAATCCATCCCGCCGTGGCTCAGGCGAAAGCCCGTGCCAAGGGTGATGAACTGATCGAATTGGCCATACAGGAAAACATTCACCAGAGCGCGCTAGACCTATTGGCGAATAGCGAGATCATCCGCATTGCAGTCAAGTCAGGCAAGCTGAGCGTCATTGAAGCCGAATATGAGCTGGGCACTGGCCACGTGGTTCGGCTGAATGCGCCTGGGCGCTACCCATAAGTTAATCATCCTTACTCTTGAAGCCAGCACCGACCCCGGCTCTGAAATCCCTTGCCAGGACGGGCTGGCATATACCGATGACCTGGGCAACTCTTTTCCGGCTTTGGGGCAGAAAATCCTCCCCCTAGGTCCCATCCATGTTGCAAGAGGGCACAAGCACTCGCGCTGCCGGGCCTAAGCGTGAATCGCAGGCAACCGGCGAAGGAGGGGGAAAGCAGCCGAAAAAATTTAGCAGCTCACTTTGGCCCGCTGTCCAGGCATCCGCTGTCAACCAGCAATCGTTCGGATCAACTGGTGAAAATCAGCACCGCCGTCACGCCAGGATCAGCCGCGGGGACCGATTTTGCGCGCCCACCACCTGAACAGGCACTTGCACGTGCGCGCGCTTGCGTCTGGAGCGCATACTAAAAAAAGAACGCCTCCTTGGCCGTTTTCCTGGGTTGGCTATTCGGGAGTTTTTGGCCAGGGTGGCTGCACGAGGGCCGGAATGGAGGCCATAGCCTTTGGGTCGGGCGGTTTGAAGGAAAGTTGCTCGGCAAGAAACGCTATGCGATCGCGGGTAGCCTCAGAATTCAGCGCATGCGGCGCCTTATACAGCTTGAACCTTTTGGGCTCGCTGACTACTTCGAAATACTGCCTTGCGAGCTCGGCGGTCACGAACGGCTCGTCGGTCGCATACTCCAGGAACACGCTCGCCGGAGCCGCATGAGCTACGTATTTTCCCGGATCCATCCACTGGTACTTGGCGACAAAGGCATCAAATTTTTCTCTCCCCACCTTTTGCCGATAGTCCTGGTATGCCTTGGTCTTTTGATCAGCCTCGTCCGACAGGGTGCCTGCCATCAGTACCAAGGCGCGGAAGCGATGGTCGATGCCGCTCAGAAACGCACCGGCCGTGGCATCGCAACTGTGGCCCACATAGGCCAACCGCTTACTGTCAACATCCTTGCGTGCGAGCAGTAAGTCCGCCGCGCGCCGCAGGTTCACGTCCTGCTGCACTTCGACTGCGATCTGCTGTTCATTGAGCGGCGACTTATCTTCCACAAAACCTGGGTGCGCCACCACATGGTCCGGCAAAAGGGAGATGACACCTTGCTGCGCGAGCACGAGAGCTTCATCCAAAAATTCCGTGCGGTTCATTTTTTCCGATCCGGGCATGCACCAATGTCCGTAAATCACCGCCGGAAAGGGTCCCTCTCCCGCGGGAACCACCAGGAAAGCGGTCACGCGGCCGCCATTCGGACCGACCAGCCGACTGCGATCCGCCACCGGAGCCATATAGGAGATGTCATAGACCTTCGCAGCCGCGCGCTGCTCAACGCCGACGATCCGGTCCTCGAGCGGCACACCCTTGTCGTACACCCAATGGGCAAGCAGTTGTTCGTAGGATGGCTGGGCAGGAACAGGACAAAGCCAGGCTAGAACCACGCAGGCGAACTGTGCCATGTAAGCTTGCAATCCCTCGATCACTCTCCCCGCCGCTGTTTCTCAAGTTCCTGCAGAAACTGACCTCGCTTCATGGCACCGCCCGCAATCACCAGCCTTAGTAGGCTGTCGCCTCCTGCGCTCGCCGGCAGCTGGATGGCAGTCGTTTTTCCCGCGCTCTTGTCGGGCGTGCCCAGCTCGACGCGGACCTCGGGGAACTTCTGCTCACCAGCGCTCAGCTCATCGATCAGCCCGGTCATTCGAGCGGCATGCGCGTCGTTGCGGCCGGTAAATTCAATGCCCATCCCCGATCCCACGTGCTCGAGGCGGACGGTACCCATGTAGGCATGTTCCTTCGCGCCCGTCTTGATCGTGACCCTGACCGGGGCATGGATGGGGAAGGTGGTGCAGGTTTGCAGGTAACAGGCGCCCAGGCTGATGGCGGCCAGGCGGCACTCGGAAAGCAATCTGCGCATGACGCTGGCCGGAATCTCCTTGCCGGGAGGGGACGGCGGGGCAGACCCAGCCGTTGCCTTTGCCGGGTCGGCGCTTACGTCGTCCTCCGCCCAATCCGCGGGCGCATACTTGATGCCCCAGAAGTTACCCGGTTTCTCCATCTCCAGCCCGAGCAACCAGGAACGACCGAGGTCATCGAGTGGCACAACTTCGAGTACGCGCGCGGAGGTGTTTTTCTGGTCGGCGACAATCTCCAAATTGATGCGCGTGCCGGTAGGCAATTGGGTGGGGGAAACGATGCCGCAACCATGTGCGCTTACGGTCACGGTATTGCAGTTCTCCGCGAATTTGAGCTGCGGATCGAGGCTGGTAACCCGCAGCGGAACCTGCAAAGGCAGGCGGGTGCTCCGGCGAATGGGGAAATACTTGCTGGTCGTGTCCAAGCTCGCGCCCACTGCGGCGGGCCTTTCACTGGTGCTCATCTGTTGTGCCCGATTTTGCCTGTTCGTGGGATTTTACATTGTCCGACGTGCCTAAGGGAGTCAAGGATCCGCGCACTCGGCTCTGGGCAAGACAGCAGGCATTCTGCAGACGAAAAAAAACCGGAGTTTCGATCCTAATTACCGCTGAACCTGCGGCTGGCTAGGCCGCTTTCTCGCCAGCAGCTCGCGGGGGGTGCTCGCGAAACAGTTTAATCATTTCCTGGTTGAACACAGGAATGTCGGAAGGTTGACGGCTGCTCACCCAATTCTGATCACGGACGACCTCTTTGTCGATCCATTGGCCCTGAGCGTTACGGATATCGTCCTGAATCGTGTAATAGCTGGTGAGAGTTCGGCCGTCGACCAAACCGGCGGAAACCAGCAGCCAGGGGGCATGACAGATAAAAGCAACCGGTTTGCCGCTGTCATCCATGTAGCGGACGAACTCCTGCGCAGCACTCTCCATGCGCAAGACGTCAGCATTCAGCGCCCCGCCGGGCAGAAACACGGCATCGAACTCCTCTGGATTAACCTTATCGAGAGTCATGTCCACGTCAAACTGCTCTCCGGTGCGGTCGTGTTTCATGGCCTGGATCTGTCCAGCTTTGGGTGCAATCAGCTTGGTTTCGGCGCCGGCTTCATCGAGGGCTTTGCGAGGCTCGGTTAATTCAGCTTGTTCGACCCCGTTGGTAGCCAGAATGGCGACACGCATGCCGCGAAGATCTTTATCTGCCATGTGATTTCCTCGTTCGCTTACCTCGTTTCGTTTGGGGCGGGAACACTCGCCAACAGCTTTAGTCTTTGCCCCTCAACGTTGCTCAAACTATCGGGTGCATTGGTTGAATTTGCGCATGAACCACTCTATCCGACACCGCCGACGGCTCGCCCCTGCCGTGGCCAACCCGCCGGCTCGAGTTCTGCCCCCGCGGTCGGGTGTCGAGCGAAAAAGTTAGGTGCCGGGGGCTCGTTTGGGCAGCCGAAAATCGATGCCGCGCTGATCGTTCTGCTTTTGGGTGGACTCTAGATCGAGATCGACGAGCGGAATCCTCCGGCGCGTAACACCAGAAAAGTCATACAGGGTATCGCCAACAATAGCGTAATTTTTAACGTCCTCGGAGTGCCCATCGCGGAAAATCAGACGGGTATTGGGCTGATCAGTAGCGGTCTCGTCTTTATCCGGGGTAGGCTGATTCTTCTCTGTCCCGCCACTCGAATTTTCAAGTTCCCCAACCTGCTGTTCCAGCCGCTGCAGGCCGTCATCGTTCGCCGACTGTGCTTCGCGAGCGCCTCGATCGGCTCGCTCCGACACCGGCCCATAAGCCTGTTCCATGCTGTCGTCGACAGGATTCACCACGTCGCCATAACCATAGTAGGGCATCGAATAAACCGGCAGCACTCCATAGCCGACTCCGTGGCTGCCGAATCCGTGCGGCCGATTGAAGAAGCCGTCCGGATGGTTATGTTTGGTGCCGAAGGGGAAGCAGCAGTTGGGAAAACGAAAATCGGGAGTATAGCCGCGGGGGCCAAGTGATGTGACACTAGCCGGCGGACCGGGAGGAAACATCTGTGATCCGCCAAGTGAGGTGACTGAGGGCCGCGTGCCGTTGATTTGCGCCTCGACGGGTAAGACCGCCACCCCAATCAGGGCCAGCCATATGAATCGCCAGCTACGCATAGACATATGATAACCCAATCGATAAGTCATACGGCTGCCTCCATTCGAGAGCACGCTCGAAACGCTCTACTTACCTTTGATTCCCCAACCACCGCCGGGGATTGCTAAGGAGACGAATTTCGACCCCGAAATCCTGATTGCTGTCGGGGACTTGGTCTCAACTATATACCTGCCGACCTTTTTCGTATTTCCACGTTGCCGTTCACGGTTTTAATCTCCAGTTCACGACCGCCTTTTCCGAGGGTTGCGCTGGCGCTATGTCCCACCGGCCAGCCATTGCTGACCGTTAAAGGAAAGTCCGAATCGATACGTCCGTTCAGCGAGCTGAACTTCACCTGGGCATTTAGGTCGCCCGGCAAATCCAGTTCGATCGAGCCGTTGACGCTCTCGATCTTAAGCGTACCCTCCCAGCCTGCGCCTGCCATCGACGCCTTGATCGCGCCGTTGACGGTTCCTGCTTCCGCCCAGGCCGCGGTAGAAACATTGACATTCCCATTCACACTGTTGGCCCGGACGGCGCGGCCCACGTGCGCGGCGTGAACATTACCATTCACGTTGTCGGCGGCAAAGCGCAGGGTATTGGGTAGGCGTATGGTGAAATGAACCTTACCGTTATCCCCATGCCCATTGA
>JAFATF010000039.1 GCA_019244045.1 Acidobacteriota bacterium | reverse complement strand
TCGATGTTTCAGCTGAGCGATAGGAAATTTCACGGCCGCGGCATCGCCCAGTGGGGCCAGGGTGTCGATCACCGGGCCGCCCGGGTAGCCGAAGCCCAGCAGCTTGGCAACTTTGTCGAACGCCTCACCGGCAGCATCATCTCGGGTATGGCCAATCGTCTCATAGGACCAGCCTTGTTCCCGCCGCTCGGCTAGGTAGAGATGGGTGTGACCGCCGGAGACAACCAGTGCCAGCACGGGGAAGGAGATGTCGCGGTGCCCCGCCTGCAATTGCTCCAACAGCACAGCATGGATGTGGCCTTCGAGATGATTGACGGCGATGAGGGGTTTATCGAGCGCAAAGCTCAAAGCCTTGGCAAAGCTGATGCCCACCAGCAGTGCCCCGGCTAATCCCGGACCTTGGGTGACAGCCAAGGCGTCGAGCGATCGATAAGTTTGCCCGGCCTCGGCAAGCGCACTGCGCACCACTGGCAGAATGTTGCGCAGATGCTCGCGCGAGGCAAGTTCCGGGACAACCCCGCCGTAGGGCTTGTGAGTAGCAATCTGCGACGCAACCACATTTGAAAGCACGTGCTCGCCTGAACCCACCACGGCGGCCGCGGTCTCGTCACAGGAAGTTTCAATGCCCAAAATATAGGCCATCGTCTGCTAGTTTCCAGGTTCTCCTCTCTGCTTGCAAGCCGGGAACCGGGTAAGCGCTTTAGGTGGGAAAACGAATCTGCTGGCGCAGGTGATAAGCCTACACCCCGCCCGACCAACCATCCGGTTAGCCCAGTTGCTGGTCCCGATTCGCTCTTTTATCATCGAAACAGGGTGCCATGTCGCAAAGAAAACAGCCAATGGTGGCCGACAGCGTGATATCCGATGTTTTTGAAGGACGCCATCCTTCAGATTCGGAAAAGCAATGGGCCGAGAAGGTGCTGGCGCCGGTGCTTGCCAAGTTGCCGGAAAAAGCCATCGGAGCGCCGACGGGGGTGAACGTTGATGAGCGTGGCCACGCCCGTTATACCACCATCTCAGGTGTTCCTATAGGTCGTCTGTACACGCCAGCCGACCTTCCGGAAGATTGGAATTACGAACAGTCGCTTGGCTATCCCGGCCAGCCGCCTTACACGCGGGGTATCCACGCCACCGGCTACCGCGGCAAGCTCTTCACCATGCGGCAGTTCTCCGGTTTCGCTTCGCCCGAGGAAACCAACCAGCGCTACAAATATCTTCTCGATCACGGGGGCAGCGGGCTGTCAGTCGCCTTTGACCTGCCTACCTTAATGGGCTATGACTCGGACCATCCCGCCAGCGAGGGCGAGGTGGGCAAGTGCGGCGTGGCCATCGATTCCCTCGAGGACATGGAAATTCTCTTCCACGGGATCGATCTTGAAAAGACATCGGTCTCGATGACCATCAACTCTCCCGCCTCCGTGCTGTGGGCGATGTACCTCGTCGTGGCCGAAAAACAGGGCGCCGATTGGAAAAAAATTTCGGGCACGATCCAGAACGATATTTTGAAGGAGTACATCGCGCAGAAGGAGTACATCTATCCGCCCGCGCCTTCGATGAGGCTGGTTATCGACACCTTCGAGTTCGGTTCCAAATTCACACCCCGCTTTAATACCATCTCGATTAGCGGCTATCACATCCGCGAAGCCGGTTCGACCGCACTGCAGGAACTCGCCTTCACGCTTTACGATGGAGTGGAATATGTCGAATGGGCCCGCCGCCGCGGCCTCGCTGTGGACGAGTTCGGACCGCGCCTCAGTTTCTTCTTTAACGCCCATAACGATTTTTTTGAAGAAATCGCCAAGTATCGCGCCGCGCGCACGATCTGGTATCGGGTCATGAAGGAGCGCTTCGGTGCCACCAACCCGCGCACCTGGTTCATGCGCTTTCACACTCAAACTGCCGGGGTTTCCCTTCCCGCACAGCAGCCCATGAACAACATTGCGCGCGTCGCTCTTCAGGCTATGGCAGCGGTGCTCGGCGGCACGCAGTCGCTGCACACCGACGCCTATGACGAGGCTCTTGCCCTTCCCACCGAAGAAGCCGCCCGCATCGCCCTACGCACCCAACAAATCATTGCCTATGAATCCGGCGTAACCCAAACGGTTGATCCGCTTGGTGGCTCCTATTTTCTCGAGCGCCTGACGCTTGATATGGCAAAGGGTGCTTTCGACTACTTCCACAAGCTCGACTCTTTGGGAGGAATGGTGAAAGCGATAGAGCGCGGTTATCCGCAAAAGGAAATCGCTGAATCCGCCTACCAGTATCAGCGCGCCGTAGAAGCCAAGGAAAAGATCATCGTGGGGGTCAATGAATTTACCATCGAAGAGCAACCCCCCAACATTCTCTACATCGGCGAAACGGTGGCCCGCCAACAGAGCGCCAAACTCAAAGCTCTTCGCAACCGTCGTTCGGCAGACGAGGTGCGACGCCGCCTTGAGGCATTGCAAAAAGCCGCTTCCCGGGAACCCGCAGCCAGCAACGGAAACGTTTCTCCCTGCAACACCATGCCCTATATCATCGACGCCGTTCGCGCCTACGCGACTGTCGGTGAAATCTGCGAAGCACTGCGGCAAGTGTACGGTACGTACACAGAAGCAAGCATCACGTAAAGACACCAGCTCCGCAGTCCGCCGCCTTTCTGCCGCCCCCGATCCACCAACAACGAAAATGTGACCGCAATTTTACAAAGCATTGACATACCAGCCCTCGGCCCAGCCTACAGTACTCGTCGGTGTATAAGGCGCGGCGAGGAACAGCGGTTCCCTTCGCCGCTGTTAGCTCCCCCACACACATTCCTTCCACCAGGAGTACAAACATGAGGTCGTCCATGTTTCTTAAGCATGCCTGCTGGATTGCCCTCGTCCTGCCAGTGCTATCGAGTGTCGCCCAATCTGGCAACGCTTCCTACATCTCACCCAAAACCGTTTCCTTTGTTGCCTCGACGGTTCCCGCCAATGGGGACGTGAATCCCTACGGTATCGCTGTCGTCCCGCGCAGTAGCGGGAAATTGATTGCGGGCCACATTTTGGTAAGCAACTTTAACGGCAGTGCCAATCTGCAGGGTACCGGAACCACCATTGTGGACATTGCTCCCGACGGTACCAAAACCCTGTTCGCCGAGATCGACAGCAGCCGGCTTCCCGGCCCCTGTCCCGGGGGAGTAGGCCTGACCACTGCTCTAGGAGTACTGAGGAAGGGCTGGGTCATCGTGGGCAGTCTTCCCACCAAGGACGGCACTGCAGCCACCGCGAAAGCCGGGTGCCTGCTGGTATTGAACGATGAGGGAGAGGTTGTCGAAACCTTTTCGGGCACTCGCTTCAATGCCCGCATCAATGGCCCTTGGGATATGACCGTACTCGATTTGGGCCCGGTCGCCGAGCTTTTCGTCAGCAATGTGCTTAACGAAACGGTGGCCGCTGGCGGCAAGGTCGTCCACCGCGGCACGGTGGTAAGAATCCTTCTCGGGATCCCGGATGGTCGAAAACCCGAGGAGCTATTGAGGACCATCGTTGGTTCCGGCTTTCCACAGAGAACCGACCCTGCGGCTCTGGTTATTGGTCCGACGGGACTCGGTCTCGCAGAGGATGGCACCCTGTATGTTGCTGATACGCTTTCCAATCGCATTGCAGCCATTCCCGACGCTGTGTTTCGCCTGACGAGCGGCGGCACGGGTAGGACGGTGTCGGTAGGCGGGGCTCTGAACCAGCCTCTCGGCCTGGCGGTTGCCCCGAATGGTGACATCCTGACGGTCAATGCCGGCGATGGCAACGTTGTCGAGACTACTCCCGCCGGTTCGCAGATTGCCGTCAAGAACATCGACACGAGCGGCGCGGGCGCCGGTACACTCTTCGGTCTGGCGGTGGTTCGTGGCACCGGCGTCTACTTCGTTGATGACGGTGACAACACGCTGGACCTTCTTCACTGACCACGTCCTGAATGCTCCGGTCGCTGCCTCTCCCAGCGACCGGAGTCCCTCCCTCGATCGAAAGCTAGTTTCTGGAGACACTCTGTTCGCTTCATCTACCTGCTGAGTCCTCCTGCCTGCTTGTTTTTCCCTCAAACTGCCGAGAGCCGATTATGATGGCGCTTGCAAAACGAAATTGGGATCTCGCGTCTCCAGCCGTTCGACGGCGAGATTATCCCTCGAGGGTGGTCATGATGAAGAAGAACTGGTTTCTGTTGCGCTTGCTTTGGCCGCGATCGCCAGCCATGCGCAGAGCGCAAATATCGTGAAATACCAGGTTACGACGAAGGACCTCAAATACACGTACCAGGTGGCCGAGCCGGTCGCTCGCCTCAAGGTCGGCGACATTCTCGACACCAATACGGTTGATGCTTTCGGGCAACGCCATCCAAAAACCCGGGGACAGTCTGAGCCGAGTCAAGGGCGACAACCCGTTAACCGGTCCCTTTTATGTTGAGGGCGCAGAACCCGGAGATACCTTGGCGGTGAAGATTCTCGACATCCAAGT
>JAFATF010000031.1 GCA_019244045.1 Acidobacteriota bacterium | reverse complement strand
TTAATTGCAGATAGGAGTCTGCTGGTAAACCTGTAGACCTGCAAGCTTCGCCATGGCGGACAGCGGCCGCGAAAACGCCGCGCGCTAGTACGTGAGCTTGCGTCTTAATGACTTGTTAATTGCGCTACAAAGAACTGTTGTCTTTCTGAGCTCGGGAATCAAAGCCATTGATATCCGTTAACAGTCACCAATCTATGCTCGCCGCGCGCCCCCATCACTTCTCCCGAAAAGCCCACCTAGCGAAGATTTGCAGGAAATTAGCAGTTTACAAAATCGGCGGCAGTCTTAAGTGTACGAGACTAGCAGGGGTCCTGAGTCTTGCGTTGACCTTTTAGCAGTGGTGACTTTCTTCGCGCGGAATCGGTACGGGTCTCGTTGCGGACGACTCCTGAGTGAAGTGTGTTCGGCCAACAGACGGTCGGGCCCTAAGAGGGTTCACACCGAAAATCGTGGGTTGCCTTCCAAGACCTGCAAGCCGAGTGTCGGCCTCTGCCCCGCGTGCCATCGGTTAGCTCTATGGATGGTGCGATATGCAATGCGGCCGCCGTCTGCGCGTTCGCTGCGTTCGAGCGGACGTGGAATACAAACGAACTCCACCGCAAAGCTATCGCCGGTCGCCTCCCCCACCGCATAGCCATGGCCGGCCATGTCCACGAAGGACACATGCGGTGATAAGTCTCGATTCGACAAGGCACGTGCCTTATTTATGTCTCCAGTTTTGACATACTCAAGACAAGATTGAACTCCGTGCCGGAGCAGCATATTGAGAGTGGGTTGCGGGCTCCCGTCCTTAGGTCCTTGCCCCACGTAAAGGGGGCGCAGTGGATGCTCTTTGGGTAACACGTGTTCAAGCGCTTCCACCAACCCCGGCGCCGATATCGAAGCGGTAACAAAAGCGATTCCCACTGGCTCGAATGGCCGCGGGGGTAGGTTGTTTGCGGCAAGTCCTGCCCAGAAGCTATGCCGATCGCCCGCGATAGTGGCAAAGCCCGTGATTCGATGTTCCCGGACGAAGTCATAAATTTCGCTACGCTCTACATATGCCGTACTCCAGTCCTGCATGGGAAAAACCGCATAGCCTGTCCAAGGCCAAGGTTTCGTTATGCCGGAAGGGAGATTTTGCGGATCGGCTCGCATTTCGAGAGTTGCGGTCGTGTTGCCCCAAATCTTCCATGTCGCTTTTGACTTTTGCAGCCGTTCGAGGAACCAAGCTTTCTGCTCCGCCCCGAGTACCGTCTGCGGCGGTTTTTCGCGACAGAAGTTCGCGACATCTACACTACCGTCGGCCGAACGAATTCTTGCTGGAGGTTTACCACCGTCGTATGCGCGCGCAGCATCGATGATCTTAAGGGCCTCCTCGGATAGCATTTCAGGAAATTCATCATTCGCGAGCGCCTTAGCTTGTGCCATGCCAGTGGGTTCTTCCGATCGATAGCTGCGCTGGTCGGTCACGATTAACTCAATGTTCTGACCCCAGCGGAGTGTGCGATAACCTTTGAGGCTGCCTATGGCCTGCAAGTTATTCGCTTCCTCGCCTAGGCCGTGATCATCGAATTCCGTGATGGGCGCGTCCACGACCTTTGGTCCAGCGAACACTTCAAGGGAGTTGCTGCTGGGCCGCGCCATGCGTGCTGGCTGGTATTCAAAGAAAGCCTGATTGGCTGCCACCTTGCGGGTCTGTGCAGGACGTGTCGTTCCTTCAAATGTTTGAAGGGACTGCCACCCCAGCCAGCTAAACTCGTGATTGTCCCACATGTTGATGAACGGCCAACGGGCTCGTGCGTCCTGTATGTCCGGGTCATGCAAATACGCACGATAAATAGCGCGGTAGTCATCGACGCTTGTAGGAATGTGAAAATCCTCGATTTTCTGTCCATGCGCATAGCGCACGATGTCCCGAAGCCTGCGATCGTACATTCCATTGGGGCGATCCTCCGGATACCAGACAATTTCGTAAATAAAATCGCCCAGGTGCAGTACGAAGCCAATCCGATCAATTTCTGAGGCGTGCTCGTCCTCGAAGATCATTCTACGATATGCATTCTGAGCACCCTGGTTGGCATTCTGACAACTGACAAAGGCGAACTTTGCGGGTCTTGGATCATCCTCGCCCGGTGCGGTCATCGTCCTGCCTCTCCGGCTTCCATTCCCGTCCTCATTGGCGAAGCGATACCAGTAAATCTTCGCTGGTTGTAAGCCGCCTACTAATACACGGCAGGTCCAGTCTGCCTCCTCTAGGACAGGCGTTTTGCATTTAACGATAACGCGCCTAAAAAACTCGTCCTCGGCCAATTCTATATTCAACTCGACATTGGTACTGCCATTACGTCCTGGATAACGCGTCCACAACAGAACGCTGGTGCTGTCGGGCTCAGCTGAAGCTACGCCCTCAGGAAATAAATCACGACGCTCGCGCCAGTGAATATCGGAACTAGCTGCAAGGGGACTCCGCCATGCCATGCTCGCGCCCATTCCGATCGCCATTTCGAGAAATGCTCGCCGGCTAATCATGGTCGTTGGCTTGACTCCTAACTTATTTAAAGTCTCTATTCAAGAGTGGTTCGATGGCAAAATTACATTTCGAAGTTATGAGTGCTCGTGAGCTTTTAGAAGGCAAACCAGCCCCAAGTTTTATCTGCGGGTGGGAAGCAGACCGCTTACCTTCAGGCAGCGACTCGTAAGCGGCGCTGGTCATTGCTTTTGGACAGTTCATCTTTCACCAGTGTCTCTGTAACCCTAAAATTCTCTTCCCAGGTCTTACCCCCATCAGCCGAGAATGCCTGAACAAAAACGAGCTGAATTCGGAGTGATGTCTGCGACGCTAAATCGAACCAGAATCGTTCTGCCATTATATGGCTCCTGATCGATGAACACGCCAGATCATTCTTGAACTCGCCTACCCCAGGTTGGCTCAGGGTGCCGCTTGCGCTGTTTGTAAAAGTAAATACTCCACTCCCATGTTTGCGGATTGTAGAGGGGGTGGGACTGTTCGCCGCGAATTGTGCTCGCCCTTCCGCTATGTGTCGTTAGGATCGATTCTCGCCATCGCCATGTTTCCCCTTGGCTTTTGGACGGAATATGGTCATGCGCCGGTGGTGCTTGCTTGTTTCACATGATCTCCGTGCTGATCATTGGCAGACATCACCAAAATATTCGGCGTTTGCTTTCGGGAAAGGATCTAAAGCTCCAGGTGCCCTGCTGGGCAATCGGCCTCGATCGGTCCCAGATTAGCACCATCCCAAAGTGTCCGAACCACGTCAGTACCATCGTAGGCGACCCAGGTGGTGGAACCCGTGAGGGTTCTCGTGCTTGATACGTCAAGGCGAGTTGCCCATGCGAGA
>JAFATF010000690.1 GCA_019244045.1 Acidobacteriota bacterium | reverse complement strand
GATGCGCTCGACCCGGTTGGAATTTACTTTGGAACCCGCAGCGGCCAACTGTTTGGATCGCGCGATGAGGGACGATCTTGGGAAAGGATCGTGGAAGGCCTACCCTCGATCGTTTGCCTTCGTAGTGCCTTGGTGAGCGAGTTTTCTGCGCAATTAAAGCCGAGGCCCTCGCGAGGGATTTTGCCACAACTTAAGAGCAAGCCTCGAACAGGCAAAAAAGGGTGATGCGAGCGTGACATTTCGGATCCCCGGCGGCTTGCGCGAATTCGCAGGAGGGCGCAGTGAAATTGAGCTCGAACACCCGCCTGCAACTCTTAATCAGGTGTTGTTGATCCTGTGGACAATCTGTCCAGGCATGCGAGATCGCGTGGTTACCGAGCAAGGAGAACTTCGGCCGCATATAAACCTCTTCGTTGGCGAGGAGAACATTCGTTACACGGGCGGACTTGCCACCCACATCGCAAGCGAATCAGTTATCTCGATCGTTCCCGCGGTCAGTGGTGGTGCGCAGATTTGATTCTCCAACCACCCCATGGCGCAGCGTGACACTCTGAAATTGGAGCCGGCAAGACCAATGCGTTTGTTCGAGTCTGCTGCGCACTTGGGGTAGTAACTGCTACCTTGGCGTCCTCGCCTTGAGCGGCCCAACTATCCAGGCTTCTGGCCGACGAACCTCAGGGTTGCTCAATTGCGTGGTTGAAGCGTAGATGGTGGTCGCGCGGCATCGGGTGCAAAGCGGAATCCAGTACTGCGGGCTGGGAGTGGTAAACTGCCCGAGATTGCCAAATTTTGACAAGTCGAATGGCTATGAAGAGATCGCGCCACTGTTTGTACCGGGTCGCGGGAGCAATACTTCAGGGGTTGGAGCATCGGTCGTAGCCGAATGGTCGCAGAGGCTTCCTCGGGGTGCCGCGATCCTCGACTTAGGGTGCGGGACCGGTGTACCGATTTCGCAGGTATTAATCGAGCGTGGCTTCAAGGTTTATGGGGTGGACGCTTCACCATCGATGGTGGCAGCGTTTCAAGCGCGCTTTCCCAATGTTCCAGTTGAATGTGCCGCGGTAGAGGATTCGGACCTGTTCGGTCGAACTTTTGATGGAGCGGTCGCTTGGGGGCTTTTCTTCCTGCTCGATATAGGCGTGCAGCGCAGATTGATTGCCAAGATCGCGGGCGTACTCGGACGCACTGGCAAATTAGTGTTCACATCTCCCAGTCAAGAGTCTTCGTGGCAAGATGCCATGACCGGGCGAACGTCAATCTCACTGGGTTACGAGGCATACCGACAGACGCTGGAGAGCGCAGGTATGTCGCTGGTAGGAACACGCCGTGATCTAGGCGACAACCACTATTACATTGCGGAGAAGAGATAAGGGCTCCCGCCCGACCCGTCTCAACCATGGCATCCCGCCCGCTGAAGGTGCCACCGGGTTGCGTTTGCACGCAGGCTGATTATTTAACGTCGAGCGTTGTCTTGTTCCTGATGTCAGCGGAGGATTTGCCCAACATGATGTCAAACATCCCGGGGGCAACGATCCAATGCATGTCGCGATCAAGCAACTCGAGATCCTCAGGCGTCAACGTGAAGCTCACGGTTTTTCTGGCACCGGGCTCAAGTGAAACCCGGGTGAAGCCCCGAAGCTGCTTTACGGGAGTGGAAACCGGAGTAAAACGCTCGTGAACATACAACTGAACGGTTTCAACACCCACGCGTTTGCCGGTGTTTCGAACCTCAACACTGATCGTCGTGTGAGCGCCCTTTCCCATTTCTGCTGGATCGAGCCGAAGGTTACTGTACTCGAAGGTCGTATAGCTAAGTCCGTAGCCGAAGGGGTACAGAGCAGTGCCGGGCATGTCGACATACCCTAGGGTATGAGTCCAGCCACCTTCGATCCAGTAGGATTTCGATGGTTTGTAATCGTAGTAAACGGGAAGCTGACCGACACTACGAGGAACCGAAATGGCCAAACGGCCGCTCGGGTTGTAGTCGCCAAAGAGCACATCGGCAATGGCTTCGCCGCCCCGCTCACCGGGTTCCCAAGCCTCAACAATCGCCGGGAGATGCTCAGCTTCCCACGGGATTGAAAGCGGCCTTCCGTTCACCAACAGCAGAATTGTGGGAATTCCTGTGGCGGCGACCGTGCGAACCAGGTCTTCCTGCACGCCCGTTAGATTCAGATCCGCGACATCGTAACCTTCACCGTCGGTTGGTGGCGGTTGGTCAGGGGCGCCTTCTCGCCTGGCCTGCTCTCCCACCACCACCAGAGCTACTTCGGCGCTCTTAGCCGCCTGCACGGCCCGAGCAAAACCACTCCTGTTCTGGTCGTTTATTGCGCATCCCTGGGCGTAAACGACCCTGGTCGCGCTCGAGACCTTTGCCTTCACGGCGCTGAAAATCGTGCCGACTGGCTGGAGCACAACTTGGGAGAAGTAGTCACCAAATAAGTTGATGGCATTATCGGCATTCGGTCCGATAATGGCGATCGATTTTAGATCCTTGTTTAACGGCAGCAGATGGCCTTCATTTTTAAGCAGGACAATGCCCTCGCGAGCTGCAGCAAGGGCTAGTTCTTGATGCTCCGTCGAATGCACCACCTGTTGCGCGCGGCGCAGATCGGCGTAAGCCTTTTCAAACAGGCCGAGATGGAACTTTTGCTCAAGAACCCGGCGCACAGCGCGATCTACCAGTGCGACGGGAACGGAACCGTCTTCGACACTGTCAATCAGGAGCTTCATGTAAGCGGGTTCAAAAGTGATGTCCAGATCGACGCCCGCCCGAAGGGCCATAGCACCAGCTTCTTTTTGGGTAGGAACGATGCCCTCGTAAATCAGCGTCGCAAAACCGTCGCCTTCGCTGGTTACAATTCCCTTGAACCCCAATTCTTGGCGAAGTACGCCCGTCATCCATTTCTCCGAACCGTGTGCCGGAACATCTTCGATTTCGGGATAGCCGGCCATCACCCCCAGGGCGCCATTCTCGGTTATGGCTGCCTTCCAGGGAAGCAGGGCGGTTTCCCGTAAGGCGCGTTCCGACAATTCGACAGCCCCGCGCTCCAGCCCACTGACCGGT
>JAFATF010000561.1 GCA_019244045.1 Acidobacteriota bacterium | reverse complement strand
CAAAGGGCAAACCATCTCGTCGCCCGATCAACCAACTTTCGGGCGAAAGCGCGTCGAGCGACGACTGAGCCTGTGGCCGTCCCACTGGTCTTAAGCACTAAGCTCGACTGAATCCGTGTTTCTCGGGTTGCAAAAGGAAGGCGGCGCTTTTACCCGGCAAGCAACAAGGCTCCGGGTTAATCGCTCAAAGTCTCGACGGGTATGAACAGGCCATGCGGCGTTTGCTGTCCCTCATGAGCAGGTGCCACTCGCCGCCCACCAGGGCTGTATCAGGCGACAACGGCTCGATGGTCAAATTGGTAGATTGCAGCTTCCCCATCTCTCGGCCTGGTAGCGCTTGCGATAGCGCTCGAGCGCTTGCTCCCAGCCTGCCGAACACCTGCGCGCCAGAAAAGAATGGCAAATCAGGTGAATGCCACTAAGAGGCGCATAAAGCCTTCAGGGTTGTGCTGGTTCGAGGCTTGGACCTGAGCAATCAAAAAGCTCAGCAATCGAGGATTTGATCTCTGCGCCTGTGTTTTTCTGGGCGGAGCAGAGCAAAACCGGAAAGCATCATGAATTCTATGCGGACGATTCGAGGCACGGGATCTCCGAAGCGAGTCAGTGTCGCATAAACCAAGGCCGCACGCCTGGGCTCGAGCTGCTCTCAACGCGCACGAGAATCCGGCGCTCAGAGGGTCTGTTTTTGCCCTTGCAGGGCGGTGGCACACTATGCGGGACTCTTCTTTGCCACTTTTCCGGCGACCCTGGCTACTTGCCAGGGGCGTTTGGGGCGCTGGGGCTCGGGTTTGTCACGGCCCTCGACGCGATCGTATTGATAAGCCTCGCTGACCGTCCCCAATGATTCGTTGTAAAGACTGGGCAGCCCAAGGGCCTCTTTGAATTCATCCGTGAACTGGTGCAAGGCTTTGAGGTGGTCAGCGGTAGCGGCTATCTCGTTTTTCGAGGTTTTCAGGAACTGCTGGTAGCCTCGATTGATGAGCTTGGAAATTTCCGAACCGACCAGGTAGCCAGGGTAGGCGAAAATCTTCGCCGTGCCGTCCTCGTTCCTCTGGACTGCAGCTGAAACGTTGTATTTTTTGACGAAAACGCGGCCCTGGGTACCGGGCGCCTCAATCAGGTCAAAGCCGTGATCACGCAGCCAATTCACCACATCCTCGTATGCCCGTTGTTCTTCCTTGGCCATCAACCTATCAGTCCTCATTTTCTGGATTAGATGCGTTTTACGAAACCGCGCGAAGCGGCATCTTTGCCGGAATCCAAACCTGGTTGCCTATAATCTAAGAACAAGTATTAGATACAGCTTTTTAAGCCTGTAGGCACGTTACGATAGTCACGGGGGTTTGGTCCACAGATGACACGGCCGGCGGCTAAGGCGGGAAGAGTACCTGCCCCAGGGCTGCGCGACGGCGAAAGCCGCGGCGGTCAAGGCGAGCTCGGTGAGAACCCGCTCGAACGCATTGGAAACACGCCGCTGCTGCGGTTCACGAGCTTAACCGAGGGGCGCCCCAGGGTTGAGATCTTGGGCAAGGCCGAGTGGTTCAATCCCGGAGGTTCGGTTAAAGACCGCGCCGCGGCCAACATCATTGCTGAAGCGCGCCGAGCCGGGAGATTTGGAGCGGGCAAGATCCTGCTGGATTCGACCAGCGGAAACACTGGCATCGCCTACGCCATGCTGGGTGCCGCCCAGCGGTTCCCGGTAACACTGTGCATGCCGGAGAATGTTTCCATCGAGCGCAAGCGTATTGTCGAAGCTTATGGCGCGAACGTCATCTATAGCGATCCAGCCGATGGATCCGATGGCGCCATCCGTTGCGCCCGCGAGCTTTACGCCCGCAATCCCCAAAAATATTTCTATGCTGACCAGTATTCGAATGATGCCAACTGGCGAGCGCACTATCTCACCACCGCCAACGAGATCTGGCAGCAGACCCAGGGGCGGATCAGCCATTTCATTTCCATGTTGGGGACCAGCGGAACCTTCATGGGAACAACACGGCGATTGAAGGAGCTCAATCCTAACATTCACTGTGTCTCGCTGCAGCCGGACTCACCTTTTCATGGCATCGAGGGGGCCAAGCACATGGACGCGGCAATCGTACCGACAATTTATGATGCCCAGCTGGCGGATGAGGATTTGAAGATTGCAACCGAAGATGCTTACAAGATGATAAAACGTTTGGCGCGTACAGAGTCCGTGCTGGTGGGAATCTCGGCGGCCGCCGCCGTCGTGGGATGCATGCAAGTGGCGGAACGGCTTAAGCGCGGGCAGCGAGCTACAATCGTCACCATTCTGTGCGACTCCGGGGACAAATATCTGAGCGAACGATTCTGGGATGAATAGCGCCCAGCCCGGCGCTGAGCCTGCCGCCTCCCCGATTACGTGTGTTCTCATGCTGAAGATCTACCAACCACTCCACGATTCGCTCCGCCGGCACTCCGAGGAGACCTACCCGCACGAATGTTGTGGAGTGCTGCTCGGCCAAATCGCGGACGGGGGCCGTGTGGTCACCTCGATTGCTCGGTGTGGCAACACCCGGGACGATTCGCCGAGGAACCGGTATCACATCGATCCACGGGAACTGATTCGCATTCAGCGGGAAGGGCGCGACCGGGGTGAAGATATTGTCGGTTTTTATCATTCCCATCCCGATCATCCCCCGCATTGGTCACAGACCGATTTCGCCGAGGCACATTGGTATGGATGCTCGTATGTGATCACCAGTGTGGTTCAAGGCAAAGCGCAGGCAACGCGTTCGTTTGAACTTACCGGCAATGACGAGACGGAAAAAAGGTTTGTGGACGAAAGTATCGAGGTGGCCCCCGAACCGATGGGCAGGATGCCTTAGGCCATGGCCGATGGCCGCAACCCGCCAAGCGGGAGCGAGGCCGTGAAAGCGAATCCTTTCGCTTTTCGTCTACATCTTGAAGGGAGAATATGCTAAAAATCCAGATTCCCACCCCGCTTCGCCAGTATGCCGGAAAACAGGCTGCAGTCGAGGTGAAGGGGAGCACGGTGGCCGAGGCCCTGAACAGTCTAGTCCGCCTGCATCCCGATCTTAAGCGACATCTCTACACTGACGATGGCAAGCTGCGCGCCTTCGTCAACGTTTATGTCAATGACGAAGATATCCGGTACCTCGAGAAGGAAGCCACCCAACTTAAAGAGAATGATAATATTTCTATTGTGCCTTCAATTGCCGGTGGTAGCCGAGAAGCAGGGATGAACAGTCGATCAGCGAGGACTTTAATAAGACAAATGATCTGCCCCACGGTTTGTTGTCCTGCCTGTTGTTGTTGCCAATAGATTTTTGCTCCTCGCCCGTCCGGAAATCCTGAAATCTGAGAAGTCACGAGGTTCCGATGTCCACCCTAGCTGAAGTGAAGCCCGAAGCCGCCCAACTAACCAACGACGAGATATTGCGCTATTCGCGTCACCTGATCATGCCCGAAGTCGGCATGGAGGGACAGCAGAAGCTAAAGGCGGCCCGGGTGCTGTTGATCGGGGCGGGTGGCCTGGGCTCCCCGCTGGCTCTCTATTTGACCGCTGCCGGCGTCGGGACCGTGGGGATAGTTGACTTCGATGTGGTTGACTACACCAATCTGCAGCGGCAGATCATTCACTCCACGGCCGATGTTGGACGCAAGAAGCTGGAATCGGCGGGAGAGAAGCTCAAGGCTATCAATCCGTTTTTGAACCTCTGTACTTTTGAGACCAAGCTGACAAGCGATAATGCGCTTGAGCTTTTCCGGAACTTCGACATCGTCGCGGATGGTACGGATAACTTTCCCACGCGTTACCTGGTCAACGATGCCTGTGTGCTCAGCGGCAAGCCCAATGTGTACGGGTCGATTTTCCGCTTTGAAGGACAAGCCAGCGTATTTGCGACCGAACAGGGACCCTGCTATCGCTGCTTGTATCCGGAACCGCCGCCGCCCGGTCTGGTGCCTTCCTGCGCCGAGGGCGGAGTTCTGGGAATCTTGCCCGGCTTAGTGGGAGTGATCCAGGCAACGGAGACCATCAAGCTGATCCTCGGCCGGGGGGATCCCTTGATCGGACGCCTTCTCCTAATTGACGCACTGGGCATGAATTTCCGAGAGTTGAAGTTGCGCAAGAACCCCGATTGCCCCATGTGCGGCACCCATCGGTCGATCACCCGACTGATAGACTACAATGAGTTTTGCGGCATTCGTGGTGAGGAGAAAGCTGTGGACACAGGTGTTGCTGAAGTGCAAGTGGAAGAACTCAAGCGCAGGCTGGATGCCGGAGAGAAGATTTTTGTGCTGGACGTGCGCGAGCCGCACGAGTATCAGATCTGCAATATCGGCGGATATCTAATTCCACTTGGCGACTTGCCCAAGCGTGTCAATGAGCTTGACAGCAGCCGCGAGATCGTCGCGCATTGCCGGTCAGGGGTGCGCAGCGCCAAAGCGGTAAACTTTCTGCGGCAAGTAGGATTTACGAAAGTGAGCAATCTTGCCGGAGGAATTCTGGCATGGGCGGATCGAGTGGACCCGACCATGCCTAAATACTGAGCAGTCGTTGATTTTTCCTCCGCTAGTACTGCAATCGGGTCGGTGGCGAGCGCACTTGTGTTGCAGGCGCCAAGCAGAGAGGCGCGCCCATGGGCACTCGCGTTCTTACGGCGATCTTGCGGTGAGGAACGGGAACGCCTGAGATAGGCCTGATGCAGCGGAATTATTTGTCGCGGACGCGGGGCAGAGTATAAGTGAACGTTGTCGCCAGGGGAGCCTCGGCTCCCCTGGCGCTTCCGCACCGCTTAATTGCTGCCCTCGCCAGATTTCATTTGGCTTTGGGCGGACTCGCTGCCGACGGCGAGAGCGTATTTTTTACCCGCGAACCGAATCTCGGTAAGCGAACGGCTTCCGTCAGCGTTATTGTTGATCAGCGCGGCATCGGCGCTGGGCTTCTGATTCAGCTCAACCAGCTGGGCAGGTGCGCTGGCGAGCACCTTGCCATTGCGCAGAAGACTCATCTCTACATTGCCGGCGCTGCCTTCCCATTTAACCTGGTATTCCCCGGCAGGCAGTTGTTTGCCGTTCAACTGCACGGCGTTAAAGAACTGAACCGAGCCCTTGTGCGCATCTCCGGCGAACGCACCGGTTGCTACCAACAAGGCCAGGCCTAGCACCATCGTTTTGGCACAGATCGAAAACTTCATAAACCGCTCCTTTTATCCCGAAGGGATGGCTTGGGGCGGCCCTGCTCGCCCTCTGCGGAACGCTTGCGTTTTTCCGCGGAAGGCCTACAATGCACAACGCGGGGCCATGGAGCGGCCGCACCGGTCGCTCTGTGCACGGGGTTGAGCTCGCCTGGGCCGCCAAACCGTAGACGAGAGCGATCCCGTGAACCCCTAAAACTCGGCTCAGAGTCGTAAACGCGACAAACGGATCGGTCGTCGTTCACCCCTCTCCGAATTGCATACGTTTCTTCCCATCACTAAGTTCCCTCATTGCTGGACCACGATAATGGACGGCTTGTTTGACGCTCGGTTAGCACATGTTACAATTTGTTACACTCCATAACATTACATGCTCAACACGCATGGATTCGCCCGGCAGAGCAAGATAAATTCATGTCTTTGTATGTGTGGTGAGTGCGTGCGCGCGCTGTTTGTACAGCCACAGTTACCGTTTGCTTTACCCGTAACCTTGGTTGGGCAGCGGGAGATTCAAGCGAGTGCCAAGGGTCTCGTGAGGCTGCCCGATTTGAACTGCATCCGATTGGCCGGTCAGGCACAGATCAATTGAGAGGTTAGTATGGTGACCATCGCTATGAGAAAGGTACTTCCTGGCTTGTTCCTGTTAGCTCTATTCACTTCTGTTGTGCCACCCGCACTGCAGGCGCAGAACCAGGTCTTGGGAGAGCTGCAACTCGAAGGCACCAAGGATGAGGAAAAGACGGCCGGAGTTTGGATCGATGGGCAATACCTCGGATACGTACAGGAATTGAAAGGTTCCAAGAAGATCCTGCTGCTGCCAGGCGAGCACCAGGTGACGGTGCGCCAGGGTGGCTATTTGGATTTCTCGCAGAAAATCAGCCTGCAGCCGGGAGAAAAGCAGCTGTTGCGGATCACACTCGAAAAGGATACGCGGGTTCACCTGCCCACGGTCACGGCCGAGGTGAAGCTGGCGGTAACTCCGGACCGCGCCGCTGTGTTCGTCGATGGAGTGTTCGTGGGACATATTGGGGAGTTCAACGGAGCGGGCAAGGCCCTGCTGGTTGCACCGGGAAAACACAGAATTAAGATCAGCTTGCCCGGATATCAGACGTTCGAAACGGAACTCAATCTTACGCCCTACCAGAAATTCCAGCTCAAAACTGATCTGGCTAAGGGCCCAGTCACCGAGTCTTCAACTCCCTAGGGCCGGCACCTTCATTGCCGCGCCCTCACGGGCTACGTACGGCCAATTTTCTCTTGTAGCCGCAGGGTCGCTTGAGGCAAGAGCCCAAGGGTTGCCTTGTCGCAACAGAGGCACGCATTTGTTCGCATCCGAGGTGGCAGCCTCACTGACCAAGATATCGTCAGCCGTGCCTGGTAGGCTCCATCAATGGAAACGCGAGTCGTGTTCATGCCAACTCGTATCGACACTTTTTCGAATGAATACAAGGGTTGCGCGCGGGAATCGCGTGCGAAGAATTCTCCCGAGGGGCGCTAGAGGGATTTAGTTAGTCCTTAAAGCCGCCTCGCCGCTGTTCACTATAACCGTGCAGCGCATTCATAATTGCCGGAAAAGCCTGTTTGGCAGGTTTTATCTCATCGACCTCGACCGCCTTGCCTTCGAGCAGCTTGTAATCTTGAAAGAATCTCCGCAGAATCAGCAGGCGATGAGCAGGCATATCGCTCGCCTCGCGATAGGCGTTGAACTCAGGATGCTCAGTCGCGACCGCGATGATTTTATGGTCCCGTTTGCCCGAATCCATCATAGTCATGAGCCCGATCGCGGGAGCGTGCATGATGGTGAGCGGGACCACGGTTTCTTGGCAAAAAACCAGCACATCCAGTGGATCGTCGTCGGCAAGGGTTTGTGGAATGAATCCGTACTTCGCCGGATAGTACGCCGCCGAGTAGAGTACTCGGTCAAGCTTGATCAGCCCGCCCGCCTTGTCCAGTTCATACTTGACGCTCGAACCGAACGGGGATTTCGATGATGGGGTTGAACTGCAACTTGCTGCCGGGCGTCACCTCGTGCCAAGGGTGAATCATCGAACCGACTGGTCCTCAAGAGCCCAAACCCGAAATTCGCCCGGCGGCGGCCTTGCCACTGACCTATGCGGCCTCATCTACGGTGAAACCCCACGCCTTCAGCAAATCGGGAGGCACGTACTTTTCATCTTTATTGCTGCGTACCCATTCCTTCAACGCGACCGACGATAAATACTGTTCCGGAGTAAGGCCGAGTGCCTGGACAACTTTTTCAAACGAGTTGGCGGCTTGCACCAAACACCTCCACGAACCAACAAGAATGACGCACTTAGTGTATAGGATCGAATGTGACAGGGGGGTAAAAATGTGAGAGGGCGGGGAACGGTATATTTTTTGTCGGGCAAGTTCATTCGGGGTAACCGAAATGTTCAGGATTGCCGCTACCGGCAACACCGCGGGCGTTGTGTTCGTAAATCCACATTCCTGTACAGGTAAAGCTCACGACGATTCCTCGCACACAAAAGCCGGATAGTAAATGGCGCCGCCCGTTCCAGCCATCTTCCGCAAAGGAGAGTAATGTTGAGATCGCATTTCAGCGCGGAGCAACTAATCCGAGTTCATGATCTCCGCCCTCATCCGGAGGGCGGATATTTCCGCGAAACCTATCGTTCTGCGGAGACCCTACCAGGAAAGTGCCTGCCGGCACGCTATCGGGGAAGCCGCAGCTACAGCACGGCCATCTATTATCTGCTTCCCTCAGGCTCGGTTTCGCAGCTGCACCGAATCGCTTCCGATGAGCTTTGGCATTTTTACTTGGGCGGACCGCTGACCATCGCGGAGTTCAAAGCCAACGGATCAACCGATCAGGTTGTGCTTGGGCAGGCAGTTGACCAAGGGCAACGGCTGCAACATGTGGTGAAAGCTGGAACCTGGTTTGGCGCCTTTCCCAGTCAAGGGTCGCACTATTCATTCCTAGGATGCACGGTGGCTCCCGGTTTCGACTTCTTGGATTTTGAGCTCGCCACAAGAACAGACCTCCTGATCCACTATCCGGACCACAGGGAAATCATCACCCGGCTGACCGCGCCGTAGCTCCGATGCGTGGACGAGACGAATGAGACGATCATAGATCGCGGCGGCCTCCGCCGGCGTCGGTCGGACCACGCGCGTGAGCAGAACACGGCATCGCGGCAGGACTCTGAAGAGTTCGCCTCGCGGCGCGCACTGGGCGACCAGGCGGAATTACTTACGCTATTGCCTTTGACGCGAGGTTCGGTTTCGCGTTGAGGCTGATATTCTGCCCCTTGATTGGTCGGCACTGCACATTGAGCAGAGAGAGAAGCTCGTGCTCGATTTCCCTCAACCTTCCGTTAGAAGCGCACACCCTTGATCTCGAGCCGAAATTCGCACGCGGAAACACGGGTAAAAAGATAAAAATCTCAAGTTTTGGGTAGCCAAGTTGCCAATTCTTGGCCTCATTGCTCCCGGGCAAAGATATACAACAGGCAAGTGGAATAAGCTGCCGAACTGTTGTGCATCAGGGCGCGAGCTTGACCCCCTGAGGTTTGATTAGCCCTCCCCCCCATCTCGGGCTTTTTTCGCGTTTTTGCCAGCGGCGAGTAAAAGCCCGAGGCATTGGGCCACTGCCCGCTTGCACCCGCTTGCCCCCATTTGCCGCCTACCAGCCTGACTTCCTCCATTTGTTGCGACCAGCGACTCGGGAGAACCTGCCAAAGGACACTAGGTGAACCGAGCCCGGGTGCATCTGCTCTGGTTGCGCAGAAACCCGAATATGTGGCCTCCTACCCGCCTTTCTGATTTCCGCGACACGGGGAGCATGAGCTTCGGGAGCCACCGCGCGAAGTGAATCAGATAGTCGCACACTCTACAGCTAGAAAGGCATAGCTTGAAGATTGTCGGTTTCGGCTAGCCTAGCCTAGCTTAGGGAAGCGGATAGCGTCCAATTGTTCAATACAATGGAGATCTCTATGAACAGAGTAGTTACCGCAACCATTGTTGTTTTGCTTGCTTTATCTGCCAATGCAGCCGATGAAGCTGGCGAATATGCCGAGCACTTCAGTGGCCTGACTAAACTCTCAGTTGCGGTCGCGAATGCTATGCCTGCCGATCAATATGGCTTCCGGCCACATCCTGAATCGATGACCTTCGGAGAGCTGATTTCGCATATTGCAACCACCAATTAT